>CAZBVF010000045.1:0-2107 GCA_964495335.1 uncultured Candidatus Saccharibacteria bacterium | reverse complement strand
ACAAAACCGCTTCCGAAGATCATCATTATCTCTTTTGGAGAGACAACTAAAACCAAAAGAATCAAAAGTCCCAGAAACAATCCCCACCTGGTAACTGTTTTGAAAACAGAAGAAAGTTTTTCTTTCTCTTCTTTATGGTAAAGAGAAGAAATCGTAGGAATGAAAATAGCGTTCAAGGCAGCAAGAGACATCAAAACCAAAGAAGAAACCTTTACCGCTACCTGATATATCCCAACATCTTCTGAGGCCAAAAAATAACCTACCATTGAAATGTCTATCCAGTGAAGAAGAAAAATGATTACGTATATGAGCATCAAAGAAGAAGATGTTGAAAAAAGCTTTCTTGTTTCAAACTCAGGAGCAACGTTTTTAAGAGAAATTAAAGGGAAAATCTTTTTAATCCCGGAGATAATAAAAAGAACGGTAATTAAAACAGACAAAACAAAAGCAAAAGCCATTCCCAGAAGCCTGTAGCCCAAAAGGTAAAGGACAAAAACAAAAAGAAAGTTTAAAAAAGGCTTCAGGATTTTTTCACCCAAAACCTTGTATCTGACAGTCTTAAAGCTTCTTGTTACAGCTTCGGAGGACTGCATTAAGGCAAAAAGAGGAATTCCCAAAGAGAAAATTTTAATAACGGGAGACAATTCCGGTTTCCCGAAAAAGTTAGCGATAAAAGAAGAAAACAAAAAAACAAAAACTGAAATAATTGAACCAAAAATCAAAGGAAACAATATTACCTGAATTATCGTTCCCTTAACCTTTCTTTTGTCGTTTAAAGCAAGATAAGCTGAAATATACTTTAAGGCTCCGTTGTTGAGCCCGAAAAGAGCCAGTATGGCTCCTCCCTGCAAGATTACAAGGCCAAGACTGTAAAGACCGAAGTCATTAACTCCCAAAATGCGAGTTAAAAAAACGGTGGTAAAAAAAACAACTAGAACCTCGAAAACATATCCAAAGCTGAAAATGCCAGCCCCTTTGGCAACCAAACTTAATTCTTCTTGATTTTGAATTTCTTCTTTCATTTAAAATTATTCTCTTCCGATGCTGTAATATTTAAAGCCAATTTTCTTCATTTTATCAGCATTAAGCTGATTCCTCCCGTCAAAAAAATAGCAATTGTTCATTGTTTTTTTGAGGTTTTTCATATTAATTCTTTTGAATTCGGGCCACTCAGTAACCAAGACAACTGCATCCGCTCCTTTAGCAGCTGCTAAGGGATCTTTAAAGTATTTAACTTTTCTGCCAAGTTCTTTTCTGGCGTTTTCGGTTGCCACGGGATCGTAAGCATTAATTTCGTATCTTTTAAGAAGATTAATAACTCTGAGAGCGGGAGATTTCCTGACATCATCGGTATTGGGCTTGAAAGAAAGACCCCAAACACAAATCTTTTTTCCTTTTTCTTTTTTCAAGTCTTTTTTTATCTTCCTGACAAAATTAAGCTGCTGTTTTGCATTAACAATGCTGACCGAACTCAAGAGATGAAAGTCATATTTTTTCTTTTTAGCCACGCTCGCAAGCCCATCAACGTCCTTTGGGAAACAACTACCCCCGAAGCCAATCCCCGCTTTCAAGAAATGTTTTCCGATTCTTCTGTCCAGACCTATTCCTTTGGCCACTTCCTCTACATCTCCTCCCGTTTTTTCACAAACATTGGCTATTTCGTTTATAAAAGAGATTTTAGTAGCTAAAAAGGCATTGGCAGCGTATTTTATCATTTCAGCACTCTTTATGTTAGTGATTATTTTAGGAGAGTTAATTTGAGAATAAATATCAATCATTATTTTTTTCGCTCTTCTGTCTTCAGTTCCGATTACAATCCTGTCCGGATTAAAAAAATCTTTAATAGCAGATCCTTCTCTCAAAAACTCCGGATTTGAAACAACAGCAAATTTTCCTTTAAAATATTTTCTAACCTCTTTTACCGTCCATTCCCCCGTTCCCACGGGTACCGTGCTTTTATTAACAATTACTTTGTATCCTCTCAAAAGCTTGGCGATTTCCCTTATCGCTTTTTTAAAATGAGTTAAGTCAATATCCCCATTCTCTTTTGAAGGAGTGCCAACTGCAATAAAAACAGCTTCGCTTTCGGGCAAAGCCTCTTTTAAGT
>CAZBVF010000044.1:0-1821 GCA_964495335.1 uncultured Candidatus Saccharibacteria bacterium | reverse complement strand
CTGAACTTTCTTTTCAGTCTTTTTTTCCACTTCAAGCTCTCCTAAAGCAGCACTGACTTCTTCTTTCAAGTTTTTATACTTTTTCAAGATCTTCTTAAGATTGCTCGGTGTTATCAAGGAAATTTCATAAGAAAGTCCCGATTGCCTGGTTAAAAACTTTAATGCTTCTCTCGCTTTTAAATCATCGGGATAAACCATTCCTACTTCCAAGACATCCCCCCTTCTTTCCAATGATATCATTTTATAATATCTAGCAGAATCTTCCGGAATCAGTTCTAATACTTTCAAAGAAACATCATCTGCAAGAACCTTTTTGAAAGGAATCCCCAAAGTCTTTGCCTTCAGTTCAAACAATTCATCTTCTGAAACCAATTTGCTATCTAAAATAACCTCCTCTTCTTTTTTTTCAGAAGTTTCTATAGTTTTTTTAAGTTGGGCAACTTTGTCTTTGCCCAACTTTTTTGATTTTACTAATTCATCTATTAAAGACATTTTTTTAATCTTTCTTTACTCTGTTTGCTCTTCCGAACTTTCTTCAACTCCTTCTTGTCCAATCGGCAAAAAAGGATTAACTCTTCCCGGCTCTCCTTCAAGCTCAGAAATTTCCCTTAAAGGCTGGAGTTTTTCTAATCGGGAGTCTGATAAAAGATCCCAATTCATTTTCGGTTCTATAGGCTTTACCGGCTCCAAAACCAGAGGACTAACATTCTGCTGTCCTAAAACAAAAGAAAGCACAACTGCTCCCACCGCCAAGATAATAACAACGGCAAAAACCAAAAATTTTTCTTTTTTATAATGAACGCCAAGTTTTGTATCCATGATTTTTAAATTTATTTAATATTTAATAAGTATGAGTTGATATTGTTATGTCAAAATCACTGGACTCTTCTTCGTCCAGATCAGAAAAGCCAAAACTTTCAATTTCTATAATCTTAGCGGATTTTTCTATTGAAGAAACAAAGTTTTTAAACTCTTTATACCCCCCGGAAACGGAAATATTAAACACCCTTTTTTTAAGATCTTCAGACTCTTTTTTAACTCCTACAGATGACTCAGATAAACTTTTTATAACCAACCCGGCCTGAGCTGCCATTCTTTGAATGTTTGAAAAAAAAGCAGGAATGGAAAAATAGTCTGACAGAGAAGAATCGATTTTTGAAAAAGGTTCTTCATAGTTTTCCATTTGAGAATCAATCTCTTTTAATCTTGAAGCATAATTTTTTTGATACTCAAGTTCTGTCTCTTTCATCTCAACATTAAGGCTTTCCGATTGATACTTTTGAAGCTTGGGCAAGAAAAAGCCCAGAGCCAAAGATCCTCCTATAGCCAAAAGAATAATTATAGTAATGGTTTTGTTTTGCATATTTTTATTCAAACTTAAAAAGATTTGGATTTAAGGAAAGATTTGAACTGAATGAAACAGTTCCTTCTTTGCTGATTGAAATTCCCGAAACTTCTGCCTCTTTTATCCCCTCCTCTTTTTTTAAAATTAATATTTGCTGATGGAGGGCTTCATAGCTTTCTGCTTCAGACTTCAAAGAAACTTCATATTCAGAGTTTTTCCTAGAAAATTCGAGACTGTCAAACTGAACCCTTGGGTGACATATACTTGCTAAAAAAGGAAACAAATCGGAATAATCAGCATGATCTTCAAGCAGAGTTTCAAAATCGTTAATTTTATTTTGTTTTCCGAACAATTCATTCTTTAATTCAACACCCTCGGAAAGCTCAATCAAAGATATTTCATCTTCTATTGCTTTTGCCTCCCTCATTTTTTCTTTTTGAAAATAATCAAGAACAAAATAGCCGACAATAGCAGAT
>CAZBVF010000043.1:0-13806 GCA_964495335.1 uncultured Candidatus Saccharibacteria bacterium | reverse complement strand
GATTAACAAATTTGACTCTCTTGTTTTGGGCTGTGGTATGGGAAAAAGCCAGGAAACTTTAGATTCTTTAAGGGAAATCATTAAAGAAGCAGAAATTCCGATGGTAATTGACGCTGATGGGATAAGAGCTTTATCGGATAGAAAAGAAATAGTTAAAGGCAAAAGAGCTTTAATTACTCCTCATTCTCTTGAGTTTGAAGTTTTGACCGGTCAAAAGGTAGAGAATAATCTTGAAGACAGAAAAAGAAAGGTTAAAAAATGGGCAGGGGAAATGGGTTGTGTAATTTTACTTAAAGGTTATATTGACGTTATCTCGGACGGGAAAAAGGTTATTTTAAATAAAACGGGATCTGAATACATGACCAAAGGAGGTTTTGGAGACACACTTTCGGGAATTGCCGGTTCTTTCCTGGGGAAAGGAATCGATCCTTTAAAAGCAGCCGAGACATCAAGTTTTATTAACGGTAAAGCGGGGGAGTTGGCTTCAAAGAAATATCGGGAAAGCGTTATAGCTTCTGATATTTTTGAATTTATTCCCAAAGTTATTAAAAGATTATGATGGATTGTTTTGTTATAGGAGTTTTACAGGGTTTTTTTGAATGGCTTCCTATTTCAAGCGAAGGAGTGGTTGCTTTAACTGTTCAATTTTTAGATATTAAATCCAATCCCGTTGACATTGCTTTATTTGCTCATTTTGGGACTCTTTTATCAGCGCTAGTATATTTCAGAAAAGATTGGAAAGAAGTCTTAACTTTCAAAAACAAAGATCTTTTAAAGTTTTTAACTATAGCCACCTTTGTTTCTCTTTTAGTTGGGTTTTTCTTGTACGGTGTTGTCAGGAACTTTGCTTTGGGATCGGGACTTTTGTTGATTATGGGTTTTGGTCTTTTAATGACCGCTTTCTTTCACAAATCAAAAAGGAAAATTAATATTAATTTAACCCAGCTTGCTTTGTTTTCCGGTTTCTTACAGGGACTGGCTGTGATCCCCGGGCTTTCAAGATCGGGTTCTACTATTTTCTCTTTGAGTCTTGGGAGGATAAAACCTTCTCAAATCTTAAGAATTTCATACATGATGTCTGTTCCCGTTATCCTTGCTTCTTCTGTTTATCTTGGAATAAAAGATTTTTCTCTTGCTTCGGAATTTTGGCCCTCTTTAGTGTTCAGCTTTATTGTGGGGATATCAACTTTGCATTTTTTGATTAAGGCTTCCCAAAGAATAGACTTCTTTAAATTTGCCCTGATATTTGGTATTTTATGTTTAACAGGAGCTTTTTTGGAAATCTTCATAATTTAAAGGTCAACAAATTAAATTAAGCAATTTTATGAAAGAGTCAATCGGATGGGTTTTGCTGATAATAGGGATCATCCTTATTTTCTGGGGAATATATTATTCTTACCAGATTTTCACGGACAAAGTCGGACCTCCCCAAATATTTAAAGTTTCAGAGAAAGAAGATGTTTTTAGCGAAACAGGTAGTACTTCGCAAGATCAAATGGAATTAGCCATAAGAGAACAATTGGAAAGTGTCTTGCCCTCGGATGCCGTTCCCAAAATTCTTAATTTGATAGCTTGGTCTATGTTCTCTGTGATATTGTTTATGGGTTCTTCCCATCTTGCTTTTTTAGGAATAAGGTTAATAAAAACATGATTTTAGAGATAAGAAAATATCCCGATCCCGTTTTGAGAAAAAAATGCAAGCCTCTTGAAAAAATTACTCAAGAAGATAAGGAACTGATCAGAAATATGGCTTCTACCATGTATCAGAACAATGGAATCGGTCTTTCTGCTTCTCAAGTCGGCGTTTTGAAAAGAATTAGCGTGGTTAATGTGGAGGATGGAAAAGGATTGAGAGTTTTTATCAACCCCGAAATTATTGAAAAGAAAGGAGAGATTATTTTCGAAGAAGGTTGTTTGAGTATTCCGGGTCTTTTTCTTAAGATTAAAAGAGCAAAGGAAATAATGGTTAAGGCCCTTAACGAAGAAGGTAAAGAATTTAAATTAAAAGCCGATGGACTGCTTGCAATATGTTTACAACAGGAAATTGATCACTTAAACGGAATCTTGATTATAGACAGGATTCCCTTGTTCCAAAAATTAAAATTAATGTTTTTCAGGAAAATATAAAAGGTTTTAAAAAAATAAAATAAATTAATATGAAATTAAAAGACAAAACAGCGATTGTTACCGGAGCCAGAAGAGGCATTGGCAAGGCCATTGCTCTAAAGTTAGCTAAAGAGGGAGCAAAAGTTGCGGTAACAGATATCTCAAAAGAAGACTGTCAAAAAGTAGTTGAAGAGATTGAAAACTTGGGAGGCCAAGGTTTGGCCCTAGAATTAGACGTGACAAAAGAAGATGAAATTGAAAAAGTTATTCAAGAGACTAAAGAAAAGTTTGGGAGAATTGATGTTTTGGTAAACAATGCTGGAATATTCATACAAAAGAATTTAGAAGACATGGAAACTTCAGAGATAAACAAACTTCTTGATATTAACTTGAGAGGGGCTATTCAATGCATTAAACATGTTTTGCCCGAAATGAAAAATCAGAAATACGGGAAGATTGTTAACATTGCAAGCATTGCCGGAATTGTAGGATTTAATCTTTCAAGCACCTATTGTGCCAGCAAAGGGGCTTTGGTTAACCTGACAAGAGAACTGGCATTGGATCTCGGCCCTTACAACATTAATGTTAATGCTGTTGCCCCGGGTGTGATTGAAACTGAAATGACAGAAGGTATGCTTTCTGATGAAAAGACAAAAGAAGGACTTTTATCTAATATCCCTTACGGGAGAGTAGGGAGGCCCGAAGACATTGCTTCTGCTGTTTCTTTTTTAGCAGACGATGAAAGCGAATATGTTACGGGTCAGATTTTGGCTGTTGACGGGGGATGGCTCACAAAATAGTTTTATGGAGGAAATAACCAAAGAAACAACATTAAAAGAGGTTCTAAAAAAACCAGGCGCTGAGAAGATTCTCGGGAAATATAATTTTCCCTGCTTGGGTTGTTTTTTCGCTCAATATGAAGCTGACAGCCTTAAATTGGGCCAGGTTTGCAAAATGTATGATATTGATGCTGAAAAGCTTATCAAGGACTTGAACAAGAAAAAATGAGCTCAATTTTAAAAATAAGAAATCTAAAAGCAAGGGCGGGAGGCAAAAAAATACTGAAAGGTATTGATTTGGATGTTAAAAAAGGGGAAATACAAGTTATTCTGGGACCCAATGCTTCGGGCAAAAGCACATTGGCTCATGTTATTTCGGGAAATCCCAAATACAAAGTTACTGGAGGGGAGATAGTTTTCAATGGGAAAAAGATAACCGGTCTTTCTCCGGAAAAAAGAGTTAAATTAGGAATAGCTTTGTCTTGGCAAAATCCGCCCTCAATTAAGGGAGTCAGTTTTTCTTCTCTTCTTTCTGTTATTTCTCAAGAAAAGAAAGAAGATTCTTTATCAGAAAGCCTTTTGGGAAGAGAAGTTAATTCAAACTTTTCTGGAGGGGAGAAAAAGATCTCAGAACTTGTTCAAGTTTTGTCCTTGAAGCCAAAGCTTGTCATTTTTGATGAAATTGACTCGGGCCTGGACATGAAAAAAATAGGAGAGTTTTCAAAGATCATTAAAGAAAGGTTGGCAAAAAAGGGAGTTTCCTTGATTTTGATTACCCACTCGGGAGAAGTTTTAAAGTTTTTGAAGCCGGACCTTATCAACGTAATGGTTGGAGGGAAAATTGTCTGCAAGCAAAAGGATTCAGAAAGAATTCTTAAAACTATTAAAAAACATGGATATGAAAGATGCAGAGAAAAAAGCGCATTACTTTCAGACAGATAATAAAATAACGAACATTATTAAGGTTGAGGGAGTAGAAATTCTTCCTTCTTCTGAAGCTTGGAAGAAATACCCTTGGACGAAGAAATATTTCTCTTCAAAACCTTCGGAAGGCTATTTTGTTTGGATTAAAAAACAGATTGACTTTCCCTTAATGAGTTATTTGCTTTTGGCTTCTTACAAAGCAAAACAAAATCTCCAAAACTTGGTTGTCATAGAAAAAGGATTGAAAATTTCTCTTTTGGGAAGCTGTATCTCTTTAAAAGAAAAATTATGCGGAATCCATAGAGCACAAGGCAAGATTGTTTTAAAAGAGGGATCTTCTCTTGATTACAGACATTCCCATTCTTGGGGGAGAGAGGATACTTTGGATACTGACTATAAGTTTCTTTTAGGAAAGAGAGCTCATCTTTCTTACCTTTTTAATTTTGCTTCAAGTCCGGGAAGATTTAATATGAAAAATGAAATAGTTGTTTCAGAGAAAGCTTCTTGTGATTTTAACTTAAAAGGAGTTTTTAATTTTTCCAAAGGAGAAATGTCAGAAAAGCTTGTTTTAAAGGGAAAAGATTCTTCGGGCCAAATCCGGCTCAGAATGGCCGTTAAAGAAAAAAGTAAAATTTTCTCTTATTCTGAAATAAAAGCTGACAATAAAAGCAAGGGACATTTGGATTGCCAAGGCCTTCTTATTGAAAAAGGGTCAACTATTTCTCTTGAACCGGTCTTAAATTGCAACAGCAAAGAAGCTCAGATTACCCATGAAGCTTCGGTAGGGAAAATATCCGAGGAACAATTAAATTATTTAAGGATGAGAGGGTTAAGCGAGAAAAAAGCCTTAAATCTAATTGTTAACGGTTTTTTAGACATATGAGTGAATTTGAAAAGATAAAACGTAAGAATCATGCAACTTTATACTAGGAAAACTTCTTTTATCAATCCAAATAGATTTAAATATAAAGTTAATCAGAACTTTTTTAAAAATTGGAACTCTCAAATGGCCTACATCTTAGGTTTTACTTTTGCTGATGGAAATATTCATTATCTTTCACTTTCTTGGGATTTAAAAGATGACGTTGAATTGTTGAGAAAAATAAATAGGGCAATGGGATCAGATTATCTGATTAAAAAGAGAAAGAATTCAATTCGACTAAGAATTTATAATCCAGTCATTTTACAAGATATTCAGAAATTGGGGATTACTTCAAATAAAACTAGAACTTGTCAATTTCCAGATGTTCCCGTGATGTTGCTTAGGGATTTCATTAGAGGGTTTTTGGATGGAGATGGCTGGATTGTGACAAGAAAAGCAAGAGCAGAAATATCAGTGGGATTTTCTAACGGGAGCTATAGATTTTTAGAAGGATTAACAAAGAAACTTAAGGAAGTCCTTTCTTTAACTACAGACAATCTTAGGGTTAGGAGAAAAATAACTAAAAAGGGGAAAGTTTCTATGACATATGGGATTGAATGGTATAGTCAAAATGCATTTAAGATTATTAAATTCCTATATGACGATTTAAAAGAAAACGATTTATTTTTACGAAGAAAATATAAAAAACAGATAGAAGCAAGGGGAATCTATGAAGAGGTTTTGGATGGATCAAAGAAATACAGAGAAATAGAGAAAAAATATAAATTACCAATGCGAGACTTATTACAGAAATTGCTTATAGATGAAAAGCGCACTGGAAAAGAAATTGGCGAAACGTTAGGAACTCATTCATCAACGGTTTTTAGATGGTTAGAGAAAACAGAAGTAAGGTTGCCTAAGAAAAAAAAGAAGAAAATTATAGTTAAAGAATGTCCGATTTGTCATAAGCGGTTTAAACAAAATGGAGGACGTTTTAAAAAATATTGTTCTGATCATTGTAGGACTCAGGCAAGATGGACTGGGAAAATTGTAAAATGTGTCATTTGTGGAAAAGAAATATATAGACCAAGGTGGTGGTTCAAAGTTAATAGCAAACCGATTTGTTCCAAAGAATGTATGAGTAAGTGGCGATATTTATGTATAAAAAAGAATTTGATTTATCGTTCTAAGAAAAAAGGTCGATTCATCTCTTCAAAATTGAAGTAATTTAATGAACAAAACTCAATTACTTAACGAACTTAAAAAGGAAGTTGAAAAATGTTCTCGTTGTTTACTATATAAGATGCGAACAAAAGTAGTTTTTGGAACTGGATCAGTGGATACTAAATTAATGATTATTTCAGAAGCTCCAGGACGTTGGGAAGATATAAAAGGAGAACCCTTTGTCGGCAGAGCAGGGAAGATTTTAGACGAACTTTTAAATTCAGCTGGGATTAAAAGAGAAGATGTATATATTGCAAACATTCTCAAATGTCGTCCGCCTCAGAATCGTAATCCCCAAAAAGAGGAGATTGAAGCTTGTACGCCTTATCTCTTAAAACAAATAGAGATTATTAAACCAGAAATTATTTGTACTTTAGGAAATTATGCTACTGCTTTTATGATGAAAAAATACGGACTTGAAAGCAGTATTGAAGGGATATCAAAAATTCATGGCAAAATTTTTGAAATAAAAAATCTTTTTAAAACTATTAAAATAGTTCCTCTCTATCATCCCGCAGTTGCAACCTATAATATAAATATGAAAAAGGTTTTAAAGGAAGATTTTAAAATAATTAAAAGCTTTAAATGATGAAAGTTTATGACTACCAATTTGGATCTATTGTTGTTGACGGGAAAAAATATGAATCTGACCTTTACATTTTCCCTTCAGGAAGCATAGAAAGAAGGGGTAAAGATCATCTTATCGATGAAGATGAAGTTAAAATGTTGACCGCAGAAAACCCAGAATTAATTATCTTTGGCAAGGGGAAGTATTCCGTTGCTAAGATTGATAAAAAAGCAAAAGAATTTTTGAAAGAAAAAGGTATTGAGTTCATTGAAGGGAACACCCAAGATATGATAAGAGAGTTTAACGAAAAATTAGGGAAAAAGAAAATTGCTTGCATTTTTCATCTTACTTGCTGATTTGACTGTTTTTTATCTTAAAATAGGGGTATAATGTATAAAAGGAGATCTTTTGAAAGGTCGAAAAGAATTTTTTTAAAATTATTATGGATGAAAAATTTATAGCATATTGTGTTAAGTGTAAAGCTAAAAAGGAGATGAAAGACCCTAAGATAATTGAGATGAAGGGTAAGGGAGGTACTAAAAGGAGAGCTGCTACGGGAACTTGTCCTGATTGTGGCACTAAAATGTTTAGAATCCTTGGGAAAGCTTAGTTTTTAAATCTTTCTTTTGTCTTTAAGGCCGCTTTTTGAGCGGCCTTTGGGCTCACGCTATTATGTCTGGATCTGATAAAAAGTGGGTATTTGGAATATTGTTATTCCTCTTTTTTGCTAATTTTCTTGTTTGGAACCGTTTTTTTGAAATAAAGAATGAAAGATTTTTGAAGGTTGTTTTTTTTGATGTTGGCCAGGGAGATTCCATATTCATAGAAGGCCCTTGTTCTCATCAAATCTTAATTGACGGGGGTCCTGATAATAAGGTTTTGGAAAAACTTTCCCAAAACATGCCTTTCTGGGACAATTCTTTGGATTTAGTTGTTTTAACCCATCCCGATTACGATCATCTTTCCGGATTAATAGAAGTTTTAAAAAGATATGAAGTTGAAAATATATTATGGACGGGAGTTTCGGGCAAAACCAATGCTTATGATAAATGGATTGATTCAATTGAAAAAGAAGATTTAAACACAATAATTTCTCAAAAGGGTTTGAAGATTTCTTCTGAAAGCTGTTCTGCGGGAAATATTGAAATGGAGGTAATTTATCCCTTTGAAAATCTTGAAGGCAGAGAGGTAAAAGATATAAATGAAAGCTCTATTGTTTTAAAAATGGATTTCAAAAAAAGCAGTTTTCTTTTTACTGGAGACATAACAGAACCGGTTGAAGATCAACTGGAAAAAGTTAACGCCGATCTTCTGAAAGTAGCTCATCACGGGAGCAAAACTTCAACGAGTGAAGATTTCTTAAATAAAGTTTCACCCATGATTGCTGTTATTTCATCGGGCAAAGATAATTCTTACGGTCATCCCCATAAAGAGGTTTTGGAAAGGTTAAAAAGAATAGAAGTTTTAAGGACTGATCATATGGGAGACATTGAAATTTTAAACGATGGTAAGGTTTTCTTTTTTTGAAAATTTGCAAATAAAGAATAATAGTGTTATAAATAAGTTCTATGAAAAATAAAATAGAAGAAGAAAAGACCCTGGTTTTAATAAAACCGGATGGTGTTAAAAGAGGACTTGTGGGAGAGGTTATCTCTCGCATAGAGAAAAGAGGACTCAAAATTATAGCTCTTGAGATGATTTGGGCTACAAAAGAGCAAGTTGACGGTCATTACCCTAAAGACGAAGAGTGGTTAAAAAGAATAGGAAAAAAGACTCTGGAAAATTACAAAAAATACGGGATTAACGCTAAAGAAGAACTAGAAAGTGAAGACCCTTTAAAGATAGGAAACAAGGTGAGGGGTTGGATTTTAGATTATATGACTTCCGGACCTATGGTTAAAGCGGTTGTTCAAGGTATTCATGCTATTGAAATGGTAAGAAAAATAGTTGGATCCACTATTCCTTCCCAAGCTGAAATGGGAACTATAAGAGGGGATTTCTCAGTAGACGATGCCACGGCAGCTAATAGGGAAAAAAGAGCGGTTCGCGATCTCATCCATGCCTCGGAAAATGAAAAGGAAGCAGAGCATGAATTGAAATTCTGGCTCTCTCCCGAAGAAATACACTATTACAAGAGAGCTGAAGATGATATTATGATTTAAATCTCTTTAATTGAAAAAGCCTCGGATTATTCCGAGGCTTTTTGAAATTCTCGTTTTAAACAGAAGGACTTGATTGGCAATCTTGATATTGATATAATGAAAGTGCCTTGCTGAACCTTTTTGAGATTCTGGAACAAGCATACCAAAAGGGAACCTTATATCATGTAATGCTCCTCGTAGCGATTACATTGCGGGTACCCACCTGGATTATTTTCTAGAAGAATTCTCAGAATTCAGCAGGGCATGAAAGCATCCTTTTTTGAAAGGGTGTTTTTGTTTATAAAAAAAACGCCTAAAAAGCGTTTTTTGTTCGAGTGTCGGGGCACCCGGACTCGAACCGGGAATCACACGCACCCCATGCGCGCATGTTAGCCAATTACACCATGCCCCGATTATTTTCTTTTAGAGAGTGCCTTAATGCACTTGGTGCAAGCTAAAATTCTTTTGCCGGCATGCTCTTTGTATTTTTTCTTTGTTGTATCGGAAGGAACCTTCAGCCATTGAAGGTTTGGATATTTTCTTTTTCTAATAGTTGGATTGTATTGACCTCTAAACTTCACTCTTTTTCCAACCATTCTTCCCGTTTTTTTGCAGATTGCGCATTGCTTTGCCATATTTTTATTAAACTTAAAATTATTTTCAACTGAATTTTATGCTATCATTGTTTTTTGTTTTTTTCAAGTTTATGATATATTAGTATTATGTCAATTGCAATTGTTTCAATAGTTATACTCCTTTTTTCAATTATGATCCATGAGGTTGCCCACGGAAGCGCTGCTTATCAATTGGGGGATCCCACTGCTAAAGATGCGGGAAGATTAAGCCTGAATCCTTTAAGTCATATTGATCCTTTTGGAACTGTTATGCTTCCTTTGATATTGTTAGTTTTGACTTCGGGGAACGGGCCCGTTTTCGGTTGGGCAAAACCTGTTCCGGTAAATCCTTTTAATTTTAGAGATCAGAAATGGGGAAACTTGAAAGTTTCAATAGCCGGTCCTTCCGCAAATTTTGTCTTAGCTTTGGTCTTTGGGCTTTCTATTAGATTTCTTCCTCTTTCTCCTGCTTTCACGACCATATTCAGTTTGGTTGTTATTTATAATCTTCTTTTGGGGCTTTTCAATTTAATTCCCATTCCTCCTCTTGACGGATCTCACATACTCTTTACTTTTTTGCCGGAGAAGTATAATGATATTAAAGTTATGCTCGGGCAATACGGATTTGCTATTTTAATTTTCTTTATATTCTTAGGATTGCCTTATCTTTTCAAATTAGTAATACTGCTTTATTCTTTAATATCCGGACAGTCTATGCAGTTTTAATATGTTATGGTGTTGACTTTAATAAAAATATCTGTTAATTTTAGAAAGGAAATTAAAAAACAAAATTTAGGGTTGCTTGAAAGGATTAAATTTCAGAAGGGAAGAGCTTTTATTTTATTTTGATCTTATGCCTACTATTCGTCAGTTAATAAAAAAAGAAAGAAAGAAAACAAAGAAAACTTCAAAGACTCCTGCTTTGGGGCTTGGTTTTAATGCTTTAAAAAACCGCCCTGTTAAGTATAATTCTCCTCTCAAAAGGGGAGTGTGCTTGAAAGTTTTTACCGTTACTCCCAAAAAGCCTAATTCGGCTTTAAGAAAAGTAGCCAGGGTCAGACTTACAAACGGAATGGAAGTTACAGCATATATTCCCGGGGAAGGACACAATTTGCAAGAACATTCGGTGGTTCTCATTAGAGGAGGAAGAGTGAAGGATTTGCCTGGAGTTAGATATCATGTTGTCAGGGGCGTTCTTGACATTGGAGGAGTTGAAGGAAGAAAACAGAGCAGGTCAAAATACGGGACAAAGAAATCCCAAAAATAAAGTATAATTTTTATGGCAAGATCAAAGAAAATTAAGAAGAGAGAAAAAACGCCGGACGTTAAATACAACAGTATTTTGGTTTCTGATTTTATCAATCATATTATGAAAAGAGGCAAGAAGAATGCTGCAAGAAAGATTATGTATGACAGCCTTGATATTATCGGGAAAGAAACCAAAAAAGATCCTCTTGAGGTTTTTGAAAAAGCCATTGAGAATGTTTCCCCTTCCCTTGAAGTCAAACCCAGAAGAGTTGGGGGAGCTACTTATCAAATTCCTATTGAGGTTAAAGGAGAGAGAAAAACAAGCCTTGCTATAAGGTGGCTTTTGAAAGCTGCTAGAGCCAAGAAAGGATCTCCCATGAAAAAGAAATTAGCTAAAGAACTGATGGATTCTTTTAATAATACGGGAACTGCCGTGAAGCAGAAAGAAAATACCCACAGGATGGCCGAAGCCAACAGAGCATTTGCTCATTTTGGAAGATAATGTTACTTTAATTCGGTAAGCTTTTTTATGCTTGCTATTTTTTTTAAATATTTATGCCAAGAAAATATCCAATTGAAAAAGTTAGAGACATAGGGATTATCGCCCATATTGATGCTGGTAAAACCACCGTGAGTGAGAGGATTTTGTTTTACACCGGTATTTCCCACAAGATAGGGGAAGTTCACGAGGGAGCGGCAATCATGGATTGGATGGAACAGGAAAGAGAAAGGGGAATTACAATTACTTCTGCTGCAACCACTTGTTTTTGGGCCCCTTACAAAAAACTGAAAGCTGATGAAAGAAAAGAAAATGAGCATAGAATAAACATAATTGACACTCCCGGACACATTGATTTTACTGTTGAAGTTCAAAGATCATTAAGGGTTCTTGATGGTGCTATTGTTGTTTTTGACGGAGTTGCCGGAGTAGAGCCCCAGTCCGAGACAGTTTGGAGACAGGCCGATAAGTTTAAAGTTCCGAGAATGTGCTTTATAAACAAATTGGACAGAACAGGAGCTTCTTTTGAAGACAGTTTCCAATCTATTTTAAGCAAACTTACTTCTTCTGCTGTTGCCGTTCAGATTCCTATAGGACAGGAAGAAAACTTAAAAGGAGTGATTGATCTTTTAGAAATGAAAGTTTTAAAATTTGAAGGAGAGATGGGAGAAAAAATGGAAGCAATTGACATTTATGATGAAAACAAAAATCTTTCTTCAGAAGCAAAGGAAGAAATATCAGAAGAGTTATTTGAAAAAGCAAAGGAATGGAGAAGCAAGATGATGGAAAAAATAGCAGGGGAAGATGATGAACTGCTTGAAAAATATCTTGCTGATCAGGAAATATTGCTTCAAGAAGCCAGGAAAGTTTTAAGAAAAGCAACAATTGAGTACAAGCTTGTTCCTGTTTTTTGCGGTTCTGCTTTGAAGAACAAAGGCGTTCAACCTTTATTGGACGCTGTAATATACTATTTACCAAGTCCCGTTGAACTTCCTCCCGTTCAGGGTCTTAATCCTAAAACAGAGGAGAAAATGGAAAGGAAGGCAAGTGATGAAGAGCCTTTCTCCGCTCTTGCTTTTAAGGTAGCCACCGATCCTTATGTGGGAACCTTAACTTATTTCAGGGTTTATTCCGGAACATTGAAGAAAGGATCTTACGTTCTGAATGTTAACAATAACGAGAAAGAGAGAATAGGCCGTATTTTAAGAATGCATTCCAATTCCAGGGAAGAAGTTGAAGAGCTTTTTGCCGGAGACATTGCAGCTACGGTTGGCCTTAAGGGGACTACCACGGGCCATACTCTTTGCGATGAATCAAATCCTATACTTTTAGAAAAAATTACTTTCCCAGAGCCTGTAATATCAATTAGAATTGAACCGAAAACCAAGGCTGACCAAGAAAAAATGGGAATGGCTTTAAAGAAACTTTCAGAGGAAGATCCGACATTTAGAATTAAATCGGACGAGGAAACCGGAGAAACTATTATTTCCGGAATGGGAGAACTTCATCTTGATGTTTTAGTAGACAGAATGAAAAGAGAGTTTAAAGTAGAAGGAAACGTAGGAAGGCCCCAAGTCGCTTACAAAGAAACAATATTAGAAAAGGCCGAAGCTGAAACAAAATACATAAAGCAGTCTGGAGGAAGAGGTCAATACGGTCATGTTTACTTGAGGGTTGAGCCGAAAGAGAGAGGAAAAGGATTTGAATTTGTGGATGAGATTAAGGGAGGTGCTATTCCAAAGGAGTTTATACCCGCTGTTGAAAAAGGTGTTAAGGAAGCTATGGACAGAGGAGTTTTAGCAGGATATACGATGGTTGACATGAAAGCCACTCTTTACGACGGTTCTTTCCACGAAGTTGATTCATCGGAAGTTGCCTTTAAGATTGCTGCTTCCATGGCTTTGCAGGATGCTGCCAAAAAAGCAAAAACGGTTCTTTTGGAGCCAATGATGAAGATTGAAATTGTGGTGCCTGATAAGTTTTTCGGAGATGCTACGGGAGACTTAATGTCAAGAAGGGGAAAGATAGAAGAGACTAAAGAAAGAGGAGGATTGAAAGTGATTGATGCTAAAGTTCCTTTAGCGGAAATGTTCGGTTATGCTACCGCTCTCCGTTCTTTTACCGAAGGCAGAGGAACCTTCACCATGGAATTCAGCCATTATGATATCGTGCCCGAAAACATTACCCAGGAAGTTGTTGAAGGAAAAAGAAGATAGTTTGACTATTTTTGTAAAAATGTTATATAATCCAGAATGGATATAAAAGAATTAAAAGAAATAATTGAGAAAGAAAAAGGAAAAGTAATAATCGTTGAAGACGGAAAGCCTGTTATAATCGCAATGAGCTTTGAAGATTACATGGACAAGAAAGAAGAAAAGAAAGAAGAGAAAATAGTTCCTTTTTCCGACCAAGAAGATCATTTTTCTGAAGGAGAAGAGGAATTGAAGGTTGAAGATCTTCCTTTTTAAGGAAGACCTTCTTGACTTTTTTTAAAAATCTAATAGAATATTAATTGTAAAATTAAATATCGTGTTCCATTGCTTAACGTGCTCTCGTAAACAAAAAATTAATTACGGAGACGAAGCAAGATACGAAGTAAAAAATTATGGCAGAGAAAGAAAAATTTGAAAGAGGGAAACCTCATTTAAATATTGGTACCATTGGTCATGTTGACCATGGGAAAACTACTTTGAGTGCAGCTATTTTAAAAATGGTTAGCCTTAAAGGATGGAAAGGATCAACTAAATCGGTAGATGAGATTGATTCTGCTCCCGAAGAAAAGAATCGTGGAGTTACTATTAATATTTCTCATACCGAGTTTGAAACCGAAAACCGCCACTA
>CAZBVF010000042.1:0-2388 GCA_964495335.1 uncultured Candidatus Saccharibacteria bacterium | reverse complement strand
AAAACCAAAAACAAAAGAACCGGCAATTCCAATAATAAGAAAAACTGTTAAAAGTTTTCGTGTTTCTTTTTCCATTAAATGAATTATATAACAATTTTCTTTATTTTCCAAAACGGCGCTGTCTTTTTTGAAATTCCTTCAAGGCTAAATCAAATTGTCTCTTATTAAAATCTGGCCAACAAATTTCCGGAAAATATAATTCTGCATAAGTCCCTTGAAAAGGCAAAAAATTAGATAAACGCATCTCGCCTGAAGTTCTAATAATCAAATCTGCTTCTGGCAAGCCTTTAGTATCTAAATGGTTCATTATCACTCTCTCATTTATCTTCTCAGCTGATATTTTCTTTTTAATAATCTTTTTAACAGCTCTTGCTATTTCATCTCTTCCTCCATAGCTTAAAGCAATATTCAAAAACATTTTATTGTTATCTTTTGTCAATTCTTGCGCCTTTTTAAGCTCTTTTTGAAGCGTTCCTGGTAATTTTTCCATATTACCTAAATGACGAAACTGAATTCCTTTTTTCTCAAAAGAAGGGGCATGTTTTTTAGCAAATTTAGTAAAAAGATCCATTAAATAATCAACTTCTTCTTTTGATCGTTTCCAGTTTTCAGTAGAAAAACCATACAAAGATAAAACTTTGATGTTTCTTTTAAAAGCATAATCTATTATTTCAACAACTCTTTCAATTCCTCTTTTATGACCAAAAAAAGCAGGGATTTTCTTCGCCTTTGCCCAACGGCGATTCCCATCAATCATAATGCCAATATGTTGAGGCAGTGAATTTTTTGATTGGTTCATCTTCTTTTATTACTTAATCAATTTGATAATTTTGGCTGTTCTCTAAACCCTGTTCCTGCAGGAATCAATCTGCCAATAATTACATTTTCTTTTAAACCTTTTAAATAATCTTTTTGGCCCTCAATTGCTGCACGAATTAATATTCGAGAAGTTTCCTGGAAAGAAGCCGCTGAGGGAAAACTGTCTGAATTTAAAGCAACGTTTTTAACGCCCATTAATATTTCCTCTGCCTTAGGGGGTTGTTTTTTAAAATCTTTCATTTTCTGAACTGTTTCTCGAAAAGATTTTTTAGAAACTATTTCCCCGGGAATAAATTCACTATCTCCTCTATTGCTTATCTTGACCTGGGAGAACATTTGCTTAATAATAATTTCAAAATGCTTATCGCTAATATCTTCTCCTGCAATCTTATAAACTTTTTTTACCTCTTTTAAAATATGTTGCTGACAAACTTCTCTCCCTGAAATTTTTAAAAGTTCTTTTAAATTAACATTGCCTTCACAAAGCTGATCTCCTTTTTTTACTATATCCCCTTTCTTGACCCATAAAGTCACTATCTCTGGAATAGTATACTCAACCAAACGAGATTTCTTTTCTTTAGGTTTAATTTTAACTATTTTTTGATGCTTTGTTTTTTCTATTTCTATTATTGTTCCTTCAACTTCACAGATCGGTGCTTCTCCTTTAGGAATGCGGACTTCGAAAATCTCTTCTACTCGTGGCAAACCTTGAGTAATATCAATTGCTTGAGCAACACCACCAGTATGGAAAGTCCTTAAAGTGAGCTGAGTTCCTGGCTCTCCGATTGATTGAGCAGCAATAACTCCTACTGCCTCTCCTAAATCGATTGGTTTTCTCCAAGCTAAATCAAGCCCATAACACTTTTGACAAACACCACTTAGGCTTTCACAGGTTAGAGGAGAACGAATAGTTATCTTTTCAATTGAAGAATTTAATATTTTCTCAATATTTTTTTCATCAATCAATTCTCCTGATTTTAAAATTGTCTTTCCTTTTTTATCAACAGCATCTTGAGCCAAAAATCTTCCCCAAATGCGTCTTTCAAAATTATCACCCTCATCCTCACATTCTTTTTTGCTAACAATCAATCCTTTTTTAGTTCGACAGTCTTTTTCTTTTACAAGAATACCCTGGGCGACATCTACTAATCTTCGAGTAAGATGGCCAGCAAAAGAAGTTTTTAAAGCAGTATCTGCCAATCCTTTTCTTCCTCCATGAGAAGCAGCAAAATATTCAAGAACGTTAAACCCTTCTTGGTGAGAAGATAAAATAGGCATTTCAATCAAACGGCCAAGAGGATTAACAACTAATCCTTTTATTCCCATAATCTGAGAAGCTACTCCCCAATTCCCTTTAGCGCCAGAATTAAAGAAAATATAAATTGAATCTTCTTTCTTTAAAGCATTCGGGACTAAACTTGAAATTTGATTAACCGCATGCCGCCATTGAGTTTCAGTTAAAGCTTTCCTTTCTTTTGAAGTTAGAAAACCTTCTTCATATTGATTAATGATCTCTTTCACTTTTTTGGAGGTTTCATCTAGAATAGATTGTTTTCCTTGGGGAACCTT
>CAZBVF010000041.1:0-2183 GCA_964495335.1 uncultured Candidatus Saccharibacteria bacterium | reverse complement strand
GTTTCTTTGATAATGCTGTCTCTTTCTTTGTTTTTTTATCTCATGGATCTTTTCTTAAATTCGGAAGAGAAAACCAAAAGAGAAAAAATAGACAATGTTCTAAAAGATCCCGAGAAATATAATTTAGCTTCTTTCTTAAGTTTTAAAGTCTCAAAGAGTGTTTTTGATGCTATTGATTGGGCGAAAGCTCATCAAATTAATAAAGTTGACTCTGATCTTCTCCTTCATTTTCTATTGAAAGAAAATCATGATCTTGATTTTGTTTTTCATCGCATTCTTATTGATCCTGATAAAGTTAAGGGTAATCTCTTAAAAAGGGTAAAAGAAAAGTCTTCTGAGATTAAAGAAAGATTTTTTGGAGGAAGAAAAGAAGTTGCTTATTCAGAGGATTTTTATGAAGTTTTTCTGAAAGCACTGAAACGTTCGTCTGAGAGAAAACATAAAAATATTGAGACCGGAGACATTCTTTCTGCTTTATCAGAAACGAATCTCTTTTTTAAAAATCTTATTTCTGAGAATAAAATAAAACCAAAAGACATTAAAGAAGTTATTCGTTGGCTTGAGTTTTTTAAAAAAGAGAGAAAGGAGAGAAAAAAATGGTGGGAGTATAAGAACTTGATGAAGAAAAAAAGCATGGGAAGAGAATTTTCTTCAGCTTATACGATTACTTTAGATGAATATTCTGTTGATATTTCTAATATTTTAAGAAGAAGAAATTTCAGATCTTTTTTTGGACATGAATCTGAATTGAGGGTGATGGAAAGGGTTCTCTCCCGAAAAGAGGCAAACAATGTTCTTTTAATAGGAAAGGCTGGCAGTGGAAGGAAAAGTATTATTTTCAAATTTGCTCAAAAAAGTTTTTTTGGCGAAACTCTTCCGGAGTTAAATTATAAAAGAATAGTAAAACTAGATCTTTCTGCCTTATCTTCTCGAGTTCAAGATAATGAAGAATTGGAACTTCTTCTGGATAAGATTTTCAAGGAAGTTGTTTATGCTGGGAACATAATTTTAGTAATTGAGGACATTCATAACTATGTTGGAGAAAAAGAAAAACCAGGGATTTTTGATATTTCCGGGATCATTAATCCTTATCTCCACATGTCTGGATTTCAAGTTATTGCCACCACTACTTATTTTGGGCTTTATGACAGTTTGGAGAAAAGGTCTTCTTTTTCTAACTTGTTTGAAAAGGTTAGGGTTTCGGAAATTTCTCCGGAGCAAACAATATCTGTTTTAGAAGATATGGTTCCTCTTTTAGAGTCAAAATACGGAGTCTTTATTTCTTATCCTGCCTTAAGGGATATAGTAAATTACACCGATCAATATCTTCCGGCTCTTCCTCTCCCCAAAAAAGCTCAAGATGTTCTTGATGAGGTTTTAATAATGCTTAGGCGTTCGGGAAAAAGAGTTTTAACTCCCGAACATGTTTCTGATATTATGTCTGAGAAAAGCAGGATTCCTATTGGAGAGATAAAAGCTGAGGAAAGAAGGCTTCTTTTGAATTTAGAAAAGCTGATTCATCAAAGAGTTGTAGATCAAAAACATGCCGTAGATGGAATATGTTCTGCTTTAAGAAGAGCCAGATCGGACATTAGGACAAAGAAAGGGCCTATGGGAAGCTTTCTTTTTCTCGGTCCTACGGGAGTAGGGAAAACGGAAACTTCAAAAGCTTTAGCTGAGATATATTTTGGTTCTGAAGATAATATGGTCAGGCTTGATATGTCTGAATTCCAACAAGCTTCAGATATTTCAAGGATAATAGGATCAAAAGGCAAAGAAGGCCTTCTTACTTCAAAAGTGAAAGAAAGCCCTTTCTCTCTCGTTTTATTAGATGAAATTGAGAAGGCTTATCCTGACGTTCTTAATCTTTTTTTACAAATTTTAGATGAAGGATACGTAACAGATGGATTTGGAAGAAAAGTTAGTTTTGCTAATACTATTATTATTGCTACTTCCAATGCTGGGTATAAAATGATTTTAGAATATATAGGAAGAAATGCTGATTGGGGATCGGTAAAAAAGAATCTTTTGAGTTATCTTTTCTCTGAAGGAAGCTTTAGGCCTGAGTTCATTAACAGATTTGACGGCGTTGTTGTTTTCAAACCTTTAGACAGTGATGACTTAATGGATATTTGCCAATTACAGCTTGTAAAATTAAAGGAAAATCTTCTTCGAAAAGACAT
>CAZBVF010000040.1:0-1820 GCA_964495335.1 uncultured Candidatus Saccharibacteria bacterium | reverse complement strand
CTGAACTTTCTTTTCAGTCTTTTTTTCCACTTCAAGCTCTCCTAAAGCAGCACTGACTTCTTCTTTCAAGTTTTTATACTTTTTCAAGATCTTCTTAAGGTTGCTCGGTGTTATCAAAGAAATTTCATAAGAAAGCCCCGATTGCCTGGTTAAAAACTTTAATGCTTCTCTCGCTTTCAGGTCATCGGGATAAACCATTCCCACTTCCAAGACATCTCCTCTTCTTTCCAATGCTATCATTTTATAATACCTGGCAGAATCTTCCGGAATCAGTTCTAATACTTTCAAAGAAACATCATCTGCAAGAACCTTTTTGAAAGGAATCCCCAAAGTCTTTGCTTTCAGTTCAAACAGTTCATCTTCTGAAACCAATTTACTGTCTAAAATAACCTCCTCTTCTTTTTTTTCAGAAGTTTCTATGGTTTTTTTAAGTTGGGCAACTTTGTCTTTGCCCAACTTTTTTGATTTTATTAATTCATCTATTAAAGACATTTTTTAATCTTCCTTTACTCTGTTTGCTCTTCCGAACCTTCCTCAATTTCTTCTTGCCCAATTGGCAAAAAAGGATTAACTCTTCCTGGCTCTTCTTCAAGCTCAGAAATTTCTCTTAAAGGCTGGAGTTTTTCTAATCGGGAACCTGATAAAAAATCCCAATTCATTTTCGGTTCTACAGGCTTTACCGGCTCCAGAACCAAAGGACTAACATTCTGCTGTCCTAGAACAAAAGAAAGCACAACTGCTCCCACCGCCAAGACAACAACAACGGCAAAAACCAAAACTTTTTCTTTTTTATAATGAACGCCAAGTTTTGTATCCATAATTCTTAAATTTAATTAATGTTTAATAAGTATGAGTTGATATCGTTATATTAAAATCACTGGACTCTTCTTCGTCCAGACCAGAAAAGCCAAAACTTTCAATTTCCATAATTTTAGCAGATTTTTCTATTGAAGAAACAAAATTTTTAAATTCTTTATACCCCCCGGAAGCGGAAATACTAAACATCCTTTTCTTAAGGTCTTCAGACTCTTTTTTAACTTCTACAGATGATTCAGACAAACTTTTTATAACCAACCCGGATTGGGCTGCCATTCTTTGAATGTTTGAAAAAAAAGCAGGAATGGAAAAATAATCTGATAGAGAAGAATCGATTTTTGAGAAAGGTTCTTCATAGCTTTCCATTTGAGAATCAATCTCTTTTAATCTTGAAGCATAATTTTTTTGATACTCAAGTTCTGTTTCTTTCATCTCAACATTAAGACTTTCCGATTGATACTTTTGAAACTTGGGTAAAAACAAGCCCATAGCCAGAGATCCTCCTATGACCAAAAGAATAATTATAGTAATGGTTTTGTTTTGCATATTTTTATTCAAACTTAAAAAGATTTGGATTTAAGGAAAGATTTAA
Organism: uncultured Candidatus Saccharibacteria bacterium; assembly: GCA_964495335.1. Lineage (GTDB taxonomy): Bacteria > Patescibacteriota > Minisyncoccia > Minisyncoccales > CAZBVF01 > CAZBVF01. The sequence goes on along the minus strand of CAZBVF010000040.1, from coordinate 412 downwards.
ACTGAATGAAACAGTTCCCTCTTTGCTGATTGAAATTTCCGAAACTTCTGCTTCTTTTATCCCTTCCTCTTTTTTTAAAATTAATATTTGTTGATGGAGGGCTTCATAGCTTTCTGCTTCAGACTTCAGAGAAACTTCATATTCGGAGCTTTCCCTAGAAAATTCGAGACCGTCAAACTGAATCTTTGGGTGACATATGCTTGCTAAAAAAGGAAACAAATCGGAATAATCAGCATGATCTTCAAGCAAAACCTTAAAGTCATTAATTTTATTTTGTTTTCCGAACAATTCATTCTTTAATTCAACGCCCTCAGAAAGCTCAATCAAAGATATTTCATCTTCTATTGCTTTTGCCTCCCTCATTTTTTCTTTTTGAAAATAATCAAGAACAAAATAGCCGACAATAGCAGAT
>CAZBVF010000039.1:0-2924 GCA_964495335.1 uncultured Candidatus Saccharibacteria bacterium | reverse complement strand
AATTAAAGAAGAGCTTCCGGGAGAAAAAATTGATGGAATGGCCACTTATCATTATCTTCTTTCTTTGAACAGAGAGAAAATGAAAACAATTTTTTTGGAAATTAACGATGAGTTGGAGTCGGAAACGGATATTCGGGAAAATATGGATTTGGTCGAAAGTTTCTTAGATGAAATGGAAGACTTGGAAATTGAAGTTTGGATTGATAAAAGGGAAAAGCTTTTAAGAAGGATAAAAACAGAAAAAGAGTTTGAGGCTAATCCAGAACAGAAGACAGGAGAAAATCCATTGGAAATAAGGGTAAAAGGAAGAACGATTATTTTCTCTTGCGATATTAAGTTATCTGATTTCGGGAAGGAATTAAACATTGAAGCGCCTTCTGAATTTAAGACAATGGAGGAGATAATGAGAGAAATGTATTCTCCTTATTAAGAAATGAGCCCTTCAAGCTTTATTGACATTTTTGCTAAATTATATTATAATTAGGCAAGAAAATGAAATCTTTCTTGGCTAATATAAAAATATTTTTTCTGCCTTGCAGGGAAAATAATTATAGACCTACTATATTAGGAAACAAGTTTTTGGTTTCTTATCTTTTGATTTTAATTTTTTTAAAAGTTTTCTTTGTTTCTTTCCTTGTTTGTTTTCCTAAAACTAATTTCTTTGCAGATATTTCCAAATCTTTTCTTTTTGAGCTGACGAACGAAGACAGAAAAGAATTGTCTTTAAATTCTCTGGAAAGAAATGAACTTCTAGACAGAGCTGCACTTCTTAAGGCTCAAGATATGATTGAGAATAACTATTTTAGTCATGTAAGCCCTTCAGGAGTTACTCCGTGGCACTGGATTAAAGAAGTCGGGTATGATTATGAGGCAGCCGGGGAAAATTTAGGTATAGGATTTTTGGATTCAGAGGAAATTTATCAAGCATGGTATGATTCTGTTTTACATCAAAAAAATCTTTTAAATGCCAAATATGATGAAATGGGAATTGCTATTTTAAGAGGGGATTTTCAGGGAAACGAGACAACAGTTGTGGTTCAGCTTTTTGGCTCAAGAAAAAAAGAAGATGCTTTTGTTAATGCTCCTGAGCCAGAAGATTCGCAAGAAGAAAAGATTGTTCAAGTTGAAGAGAATAAAGAAGAAACGCCAGAAAGAGAAAGCGAAAAAAATGTTTTATCTGAAACAGAAGAAAAGATAATTCCGGAAGGATATGTTCTTGAAGATGAAAAATGGTTTTTAGCGGGCTTTTCCGATTTTATGGTTAAAAAATATAACGATATAGTTCACAAAATAATCTTTTATTCTCTTTCTTTGATAGTTTTTCTTCTGACAATAAATATAATTGTTAAGTTTGATATTGAACACAGAGATTTGGTTTTCAAGGTAGCTGGGTTTTCTGTAATCTTGATTGCCTTTAGTTTCTTGAATAAGGAATTTATTGTTGACAGCATTCCTCATGCTCTCATATTAAACCTTTTCTAATTATTTTATGAAGTCAATTATCAGCCCGAATTTAAAAGAAAAAATAAGAAGGCTTTGGAAGCCATTTTTTGTTTTTTTCTTAATAAGTTTTTTGATTTTTAACTGGAATGAGGTTTCTTGGATTTTCAATTACAGAGTGGTTTCTCATTTTTTTTCTGAAACTTTTAAAAAAGACGATTCAAACATTGATTTTTCTAACCCAAAAGAATCTTTGGGTGATTTTGAATATACGGAGAAAGAAAATAGCATTGAAATTCCAAAGATTGAAATTAAAGCTCCTTTAATTTTTCCGGAGACTTCAGACAATGAACTGATTTATGGATTACTTGATAAAGGAGTAGTTCATTTTTCTGAATCTGCTTTGCCGGGGCAAAGTGGAAGAACAGAGCTTTTGGGTCACAGCGCTCCTGAAAATTGGCCCAAAATTAAATATGATTGGGTTTTCAGTAATATTGTTGAGCTTGAAAATGGAGATCTGGTGCTTGTTTATTATGACAATAAAAAGTATGTTTATGAGGTAAAAGAAACTGTTTTTTTGGAAAGGGGAGAGGAAATAACTAACTACCCCTTGACAAATTCTGAAAATATGTTAGTATTAATTAGCTGTTGGCCTCCTGGGAAAGATCTCAAAAGGATAGCAGTAGTATCAGAACTATTAGTTAATTAAAAATTTAATAATATTTGAAAGGAGAGAAAGAAAATGAGAAAGAAAGAATTTGTTTTAATTCTGATTGTTGTTTCTGCATTATTGTTGAATGGTTGTTGTGTGGTTTGTCCTCCTGTTCAAACTGGTCCCCAGTTTGCGGTCACAGGAATAGGGAAATGCGAATTGTTAGAAGACTTCAGGGTTGCTATTCCATATGCTGATAGCAGGTATGTGAAAGACAAGCTCTACAGTCTTATGACTTTAGAGAATACTGGAAAAGTTTTTAGCGAATTTGATATTCGTCAAACGGATGTATTCTCATCATTTTATTCTATACCGGGATATGAAAATATTCCATTTGGATATGTGGAATATCCAAATGGAATGAAGACTCTAATTACAGCTGTTTGGAATAACAACGAAGTTCAATTTTATAAAGTTTATGTAGACAAAATGGTAAGAATGGATGGAGACTATAATGTAACGAAAGGAGTTATTTATTAACAAAAAAAGGCATCGCTTTAAAACGGTGCCTTTGTTATTTACCTTAACGTTCATTTTCTAAGCCTAAAAGTTGATCGAGGCTAAACCTCAACTAGTCTTTTAACTTCGGAAATTAAAGACTCAAGTATTCCGGATTGTTTAGGTTAAACCTCAACCAGTCATTGGTCCTAAGTTTTCATTGACAAAGTAAAGTTTATATGTTATTAATTAATTATCTTTAAAATTTAAATATAGAAAGGGTGAGAGAGATGAAAATATTGAAAATTTTCTTAGTTTTAACTTTTTTATTCAT
>CAZBVF010000038.1:0-25431 GCA_964495335.1 uncultured Candidatus Saccharibacteria bacterium | reverse complement strand
TGCCCGAAGAGCTGAAAAGCGCTATTTTCTCGGAAAAAACAGCCATGAATATCTGGGACATTTGCACTAAAAACGGAATTAAAGAAGATAAGATTCCGGATATTGCCCAAATGGTAGGCCAGGTTTTTTTGGGACTAGTCCCCCCAGAAGACCTTAAGAAAGAAATCAGAAAGGAATTAAAAATAAGTCAGGAAAAAGCAAAGAAAGTTTCCCAAGAAATAGAAAGATTTATCTTCTTTTCCGTTAAGAGGAGTTTAGCTGAGATGTATAATATAGATTTTAATCCCGAAAAACCTGAAGAGAAAAATCTTCCCAAGGAAGACAAATACAGAGAACCGATAGAATAGAGCTTCTTAATTGTTTGAAAATTTTTAACAATATGCCTTTTATTGTTCCACAATTCATTGAGAGAAAACCAAAAATAGTTGGCCCTCTTAACATTACCCAGGTATTTTATACAGGAGTAGGAGTTGTCATCGCTGTTTATCTTTATTACGCCCAATCCTTCTTAGTGTTTATAGTCGGATCAGCTCTATCAATCGGAGGAGGATTATTGTTATCTTTTCACAAGATAAAAGGCATTCCGTTGCCAACGATAATAAAGAATGCTATCCTTTTTCGCCTTTCTTCAAAAATATATCTATGGAAAAAAACAAGCATGCCCCCAAAAATGACTAGAGGAGAGAAGAAGGAAGAACTAAAAAAAGAAGAACCAATTATTTTAGATATAGCAGGGAAAAGCAAACTAAGAAATCTTTCTGAAAAAACAGAGGGATATTAATAAATATGGCTGCACCAAATACCCAAGATTTTCTAAAAATAAAAGAGATAAAAGACGGCTTTGTCCTTCTTAAAAATAATACCCTAAGAGGAGTTATGATGGTTTCCTCTATTAATTTTGATTTAAAAACTAAGGATTCTCAAGAAGCAATCATTTACCAATTTCAACAGTTTTTAAATTCAATTGACTTCTCAACTCAAATTATAATTCAAACAAGAAAGTTGAATATAACAGGATATATAGACAAGCTAAAAGAACTTGAAGAAAAGCAAACAAACGAGCTTCTAAAAACACAAACAACTGAATACAGGAAATTTATCAAAGAACTAGTAGGAGAAGGATCAATAATGACCAAAAACTTCTACATCGTAGTTCCTTACTCAATAATAGAAGAAGAAACTCTCGCTCATAAAAAATTAAAAAAAGCAACTATTAAAGATCTGACTAAAAAAGACTTTCAAAGATGTAAAAATCAGCTTTGGCAAAGAATGGAATTTCTTGCTCTCGGTCTTAGGGGGTGCGGACTAAATGCTGTTCCGCTAACTACTCCCGAATTAATAGAATTATTCTGGAGCTTGTATCATCCCCAACAAGCTGAAATAGGGTATTATCCAGAAATACCCCCAGAAATGGAACAATTATGAAAATACCTTTTTTAAACAAATTCAAAAGAAAAAAATCCGTTATCCCTAAAATAGGAGAAGGGGGAGGAATTGGAGTAAAAGACATTATCGCACCTCCTTCTATAAAAGTTAACCCGGACTGTGTTGAAGTAGGAGAAAGATTTGCAAAAACTTTTTTTGTCTTTTCTTATCCCCGATATTTGAGCACTGGCTGGTTTTCCTCAGTAGTCAACATGGATTACCCTATGGATATTTCCTTTTTTTTACACCCGATAGAAACCAACCTTATCTTAAAGCAGTTAAGGAGAAGGGTTACCGAATCAGAAGCAGAGTTAGCAGAAAGAGAAGAAAAAGGACTAATAAGAGACCCCTCTCTTGAAACAGCATATCGAGACTTAGAACAGTTAAGAGACAGACTGACAACAGCTCAAGAAAGAATGTTTCAACTCGGAATTTACATTACCGTATATACAAATGATAAAAATAAGTTAGATGCGATAGAAAGCGATTTAAGGTCGTCTCTTGAAGCAAGATTAGTCTATATAAAGCCATCTCTCTACCAACAAGACAAAGGATTTAACTCCACTGCTCCATACGGAACGGATCTTTTAGATGTCCACACCCCGATGAACACTTCCCCCCTTTCAAGTATCTTTCCTTTTATTTCTTTTGACTTGAGCTCTAATAAAGGAATTCTTTATGGAATTAACAGACATAATAGTTCTTTGATTCTTTTTGATAGATTCTCTTTAGAAAACGCAAATACAACAGTTTTTGGAGTAGCTGGTTCAGGAAAAAGTTACACCATAAAGCTCGAATTATTGAGATCATTGATGGCAGGCACAGATTGTATAGTGCTGGATCCAGAAAACGAATACAGACAATTATCAGACGCTGTCCAAGGTTCTTTTTTCAGCATATCTCTTTCCTCTGAGAATCATATTAATCCTTTTGATTTGCCAGAACCCCAAGATGATGAGGATCCTTCAGATGTTTTGAGGTCCAATATAATTAATCTTGTCGGCCTTTTAAGAATAATGCTTGGAGGGTTAACTCCCGAGGAAGACGGTATTATAGATATTGCCTTGACTGAAACCTATGCATCAAAAGATATTAATCCCCACTCCGACCCTAAAGAATGGAAAGAGAATATTCCATTAATGGAAGATTTGGAAGCAGTTTTAGAAACAATGGAAGGAACAGAATCTCTTTTAGCAAGATTAAGAAAATACACAGCAGGAACATATTCCAAGTTTTTTAACCAGCAATCCAACGTAAATATGGAAAATAATATGGTAGTTTTCGGTATCAGAGATATGGAAGAAGAGTTAAGGCCCATAGCTATGTTTATTGTAATGAGATATATATGGAATGCCATAAGGACAAAACTCAAAAAAAGAATATTAGTTATAGATGAAGCTTGGTGGTTGATGAAAACAGACGACGGTGCTTCTTTCCTTTACGGGCTGGCAAAAAGAGCCAGAAAATACTGGCTCGGTGTGACAACCGTTACTCAGGATGTGGTAGACTTTATGAAGTCAGACTACGGGAAGCCTATTATTACAAACTCCGCCCTTCATATATTAATGAAACAAAGCCCTGCTATGATAGGAGTCGTTAAGAAAACCTTTGACTTAACGGAAGGAGAAAAAAACCTTTTATTAGAATGTCCTATCGGAGAGGGACTGTTCTTTGCAGGATTAAAACATGTTCTCATGAAAGTAGTTGCTTCTTATGTTGAAGATCAATTTATAACCACCTCACCAGAAGAAGTTTCTAAAATTAGGGAGGCAAAGAAAAAAGATAAATCAACCTTAGATGGAGGAAGAAAAAAATAAAAATGCGTCTCAAGTTAAGGTAAAAAAAGGGAAAAAACGTTTTAACAGAATACCTCCAGAAATTTTGTTTTCACCAGCGGGAATGGTGCTTTTATTCATGGCTGTTGTAACAGAAGCAATGGACCTGATGATTCCAGGGTCTACTTTTGGAATAAAACTGATTACAGATCTATTCTTTGTCTTTTTTTTAATGGTAGTTGCAAGGTCATCATTTAAGAGCATTATCCTTCCTTTCCTTATTGAAAGAATTCCCTTATTAAGCGACCTCATACCAACATGGATAGTAAAGATGATATTTTTTTAAAATGTTTTTTTTGAAACGAATTAAAATTTTATTATTCATTTCTCTCTTCTTTTTACTTATTAGCAGTTTTCTGTCTGTCCAAGCAAGAGAACTTGAACTAAACTATCCTCAAATTGGAAATTTTTCTTTTGGAGAAGGAGATGTTAACTTTCCCAATCTTGTAGAATACATATTTAATTTTGCCATTGTTGGTGCAGGAATAGTGGCATTGGCAGGATTAGTTTTTTCAGGATTCAAGTATTTGACTTCTCTCGGCAACCCAGCATCAATGGAAGACGCTCGCAAAGGCATTATATCAAGCTTAATCGGTCTTTTTCTTCTCCTGGGATCCGTTTTAATCTTAGAAAGAATAAATCCAAAACTATTAATTTTTGAACAAGAAGAGATTGAGAAAGCAGAATTTGATCCTGCCGAAAGATTCTATCTTCCGGATGATATAACAGGAACATGGCTAGAATTGCCTATTGAAACAATGATTAGGGGAGTTAAGGGAAAAGATTATGGACTCTTTGAAGAAGAAAGGCTCAAAAGGATAGAAAAAAACGCGAGCTCAACACTGGACGAGGCCAAAAAGGTGTCAGAGGCTTCGCAAAAATTAACAGATCTCGCAAACCAATGTGATTGCAATCATGGCGCTCAATCCAATAATGGGTGTAGTGTACCCATATGCAAGGGGGACTGTGCTCTGCAAACTAATGCTGACGGGGAAACCACCTGTACAAATAAAGGATGTGAAGGATTATGTTGTACATCCGATCCATGTTGTGAAGTAAGAGAAAAAATAGATGCAGAGAAAGCAAAGAACAGGGAATCATCTGACAAGCTCCAGAAGCTAAAAGAAGACCTGTTTGTTGAAAAAATAGACTTTGAAACAGAGATAGAAGAAGTTTTGAAAACTCTGGAAATAATGAAGGAAGACTGCCTTCTGTCTCTTGTTGTAAGCAGAGACAATTACATAAGTTTAAAGGACTACTATGAGTATCATGATGAAGAGTCAAAAGAAGTCAGGTATTGGGATGATATAAAAAAGCTTTTTGTCGTATCCTATGCAGATTTTTATTGTGCGGTCGGAGGGTCAAGATTGGGATACTTTAACCCTGAAGATTTTGAAACTCCTTCAGAAGATGAATGGGTTCCTCCCGCAGAATCATACCTGGAATATGTAGAAGAAAATCCTTATCAACAAAGAATAAGTTGCCAAAGAACAATTCCTTTCGGAGAGATTGTAGACGAAGGTCTCGTATTGGCAAAAAACTTACTTACAAAAATGTATAACGAAGCACTAACCAAAGAAGAAGCAGAAGAAGCGTCAGGAGGATGTCCGTGCTTAAAAGAATCTTTACAAAAAGACGGAATGGTGCAGCTACAATCACAATTAATAGAAAAAATAGCCGAACTGCACGAATTAATCAACGACTGTCTTTCAACTAAATGCGTTCCTGTCTGCGAATGCTCAAGCAGTGGCACCTGCTCCTGCGAAGAAAAGTACTGTGCAGGAGGAAACCCCTGCCCAATGGGGAAAATAAAAGCCGTGAACGAAGAGATACAAAGGATATACGAAAAGATTGAAGAAAGAAAAGAAGAAATATTTAAACTGGTAATTAAAGATGAAGGAGAAATTGCAAAATATTTAAAAGGCAATTTCGAAAAAATGACTATATGGAATCATAATTGTATAGCAGAGCCGGAAAAAATAGGATCGGGATGGATATTAACAAATTGCGAAAGAGCCATAGGAACCATCGGTCCTGACGGAGAAATAATAAAAAGAAAATCAGATACAGAAGAATTTTTTGAAGGACATTCATTCCTTGAAGGAGAATCGTTAATCGAAAGCTCATCAGATATCCCTCCCGGTTGTAAATGTTCCAACATAGATGAATGTAAAGAAGAATTTTCATCTTTAACAAACAAAACAAAATGTTATGTTCTCGATGGATGCGTTGAATTTAATTTCTTTTGTTGCAGAACAAGGTTAACTGAATAAAAAAATGAAAAAGAAAATATTAATAACAACAATAATTCTTCATCTTTTTGTCCCGTTATTCTCTTTGGCCAGAGATTTAGAGGTAGATTATCCAGATATTCCAGGCAAACAAAGCCAAATGGAGAATATATTCCAATACACTCAATATATCTTTAACTTCTCTGTATGGATAATTGGAATCGTCGCTTTCTCAGTCCTTGTTTTAGCAGGAGTCAGATATATTACATCTATTGGAAATCCTTCGGTGCTTAAGGATACTAAAAATCAGATTCTATCTGCTCTCCTTGGGATAATGATACTTCTTCTGTCCGTTATAATATTAACCCAGATTAATCCTAGTCTGCTCAAGCTAGAAGAAGAAAAACTGGAACCACCGGGAGATGACACCGTTGAATTTAACATAGAAGATGAAAATCCAGACCCTCTATCTAGAATAAAAAAATTAGCAGAAGATACAAAAAATGACATACTGCCTCCGTTAATCATAAAACACAAAGATCTGTTAAAACTAGTTAAAAAATGTGATTGCATTTTTGCAAGTTCCATGTGCGACTGCATAGGATGGAGCTGTAATGCAATTAAATGTTACGGAGATCCTTGCGTAGATATTAATAATGAAATAAATAATAGGGATGAAATAAATAAAAAACAATACGACATTGTTCTCTTCTCTTCAGGACTAATCTCTTATTATAAGAACAGGATAGACACGGAAAGAGAGGATATAAGGGCTGAATTGGATCATTTCATATTTTGGGAGATCCTCAGCGAAGAGCAATCAAATAACCTGGAAAAATACCTAGAAGAAATAGTTCCTTTAATGGAAGAATTGGTAAAAGTGTCTCTGGAAAATTCCGAGTTGCCTGACGAGTGCCTATTGCCCGAAAAATGTAGCCCTCATTGCCGCGGAAAATGTCATAATGCATGTGAAAATGCTATTCCTTGTAAGGCTAAAGTTTGCACAGGAGGAAATCCTTGCCCGATCGAAAAGATGGAAAAGAAAATGGCTGAAATGGAAGAAACAAAAGGAAAAATTATTGCTCTTTGCAATAAAATTATAGCGATATTAAGCTGATATGAGAAAAAGAAAAAAATTTTTACTGTTTATAATCTTTATTTTATTTCTTTCCTTTTCTTTGCTCCTGGAAGAAAAAACTAACCTGAATAATATTACCATAGCATCCGAAGGAAGAGATCTTGAAATTAAATACCCTGAAGTCAGAGGGTTGAAGCCGAAAAAAACTGATTTTGCTCTTAATGAATATGTGGAATATATTTTTAATTTTGCTGTTTGGGGAGCAGGAGCTTTAGCTTTTTTAGTGATTGTTATATCCGGAAGTCAATATTTAATTTCCATAGAAAGCCCTGAAGGGAAGAAAAATGCTAAAGATAGAGTTACTTCCGCTTTACTGGGATTGGTAATATTAATATCGTCGGTTATAGTGCTTAATAGGATAGATGAAGATTTAGTAAAAATACCTTTGCCCGAAACCCAAAAACCTCTCATAGCAGGTCCGGGCATTTGGCTATGCAATAAAGAGATAAGTTCTTTTGAGCCCTTTATGAAAGGAGAGCTTGATCTTGGTACAAAAGAAAGAGAAGAAAAGATGGAAGAGATAATGGAAAATTGCTACAGGTTGTCTTTTAAAAGCAGAGAACCAAGAGGATTTAAAACAAAAAAAGTTTATGTCATTAATCCCGAAGATATAAAAGGACAAACAGCCGAGAAAGCTTCTTTAAGATATGCAGTAGTTCTTCACAAAGAGAATAATTACACGGGGGATTGTTTTTTCGCTTACAAAAAAGAAGATGTGGAAGAATTCGACCCAGAATCAATGACCCCTTTAATACTAAAGAAAGAAGCTGAAGGAGAAGGAGTCTTTCTTTATAATTACAGACAATGCAATGAATATGTTGATGAAGAAGACAACCCAAAACCCGAAGAATATGAGAGTTTAGCTAACAAGGGGTCCGGTTATAGTAATATTAATCTGATCGAGAAACCAAATATGGATCCTTGTTATTCAATTAAAATAGATGAACCAACAAACTGGATAGCAATAACTTATAAAGACTCTATAACCAATTCCCAAGAAAGGGGATGGTGCGAAGTTTTTGATGAAACCAACAATAATTTAATGGATGTTTTCACCGGACAGTTTTGTTCTAACCCATTATGGGAAAGAAGGCCCTGTGTTACAAATCTCCAAGTACTAAAAGGACACATTATGGACGAATAAATAGAATAAAAAATTTCTATAAAGATTTATGAAAAAAAACAGTCTACTTTTTTTCTTTTTAATAATTTTTGCTTTTTTAGGAATTCCTTTTCTGTCTGCTGAAGGACTCGAACTGGACTATCCTAAAATGGAGGAGATAAAAATAGGGGAGGAAACTTCCTTGCCCGAGTATATAGAATACATATTTATTTTTTCTGTCTGGGCAATAGGACTAGTTGCCTTTGTTTCTCTTGTCATCGGCGGGATAAGATGGCTTACCTCTTTAGGGGACCCAGCAGTTAAAAAAGACTCGAAGAGTCAAATGCTTGCAGCTTTAACGGGCCTTGTTATACTTCTTTTCTCCATTATAATCATTGGAAAAATAGATCCGAATCTTCTGGTCCTCCAGGACATAGAAGAGGTAGAAGAAATAGATTTTACAGACATACCAGAAACAGAAGAAGGTCCCGGCAGAAAATTAGAAATAGAATATCCGGAAGTAGGAGGGCTTAAACCGACAAGATCCGATTACGGACTTCCTAAATATGTAAAATATGTTTTTAACTTTGCTATTTGGGGAGTAGGATTTTTGGTCTTAGTAATAATCATTATAGCCGGGGCACAATATTTAATTTCAATAGAGAGTCCTGGCATGAAAAAAGATTCCAAAGACAGAATCTCTTCTGCTCTTTTTGGACTACTTTTGTTAATCTCTTCTGTTATAATTTTAGATCGCATAGACCTAAGTTTAAAGGAGCTCTCCCCGCCAGAAGTCGGAAGACCAATCGTCTTGGGGCCGGGGGTTTGGCTTTGTGACGAAGAAATAGAAAATTTCGAACCCTTCATGAAGGGAGAACTTGAGCTCGACAAAGAAGAAAGAGATGAAAAGATAGAAGAAATAAGGGAGCATTGTTATAGGGCAGAAATTAAAAGGAATATTCCGGAAGAGTTTGAGCCCGAACATGTCTATATAATAAATCCTGATGAAACAGACCCTTTGGGAGAATCTTTTTTGCAATATGCAGTTGTTCTTCATAGCCAAAAAAATAATATGGGTATATGTGTTTTTAAAAAAGAGAGTGGGTCCGTAGTAATAAAGACTACTGATTTTAAAGCTAAATCAGTTACCCCTCTGCTGTTAAGAGAAGAGGCTTACGGTGAAGGAGTTACCTTTTTTGAAGATCGTGACTTTGAGGGCGAATCAAAAGGACCTTTTGGATATACAGGCACAGGCCATAGTCTTATAGCATCAGAATTTGTAAACATGAATCCTTGTTATTCTATGAGAGTAGATAAAGATGAAGAATGGATAACCGTAATTTATCGTGGTACAAAAACTCAATTTGACTCTTGGGCCCACATCGCAGACGATGCAAGAGAATGCGATATCTTTGATAGAGATCAAAGAAATCTGGAAGATAAGTATGTAGGGGAATTTTGTAGTAGCGGATTTTGGTGGTGGTCAGAAAAATTACCTTGTGTTATTAGTGCTAGAATATTAAGAGGGCAAATAATAGATGAATAAAAAAACTCTCTTTTTAAAAAGAGAGTAATGGTTAGTCTAAAAATAAATTTAGGGTTTCGGTTTGATAACAATTCTTCTTTCTTCTCCTTCTCCCTGGCTTTCTGTTACAACATCCTCTCTTTCAGATAGCTCAAGGTGAACAATTCTTCTCTCATAAGAAGACATTGGTTCAAGGGTTTTTTCTTTTTTCAATAAAGAAACTTCATCGGCAACAGACCTTGCTAGCTCTTCTAAATATTCAATTTTCTTTTTCTTGTAATTATTAATATCTAAATCGATATAGAAATTTTTTTCAGGGGCAACCTTTCTTCTTAAAATTATCTTTAATAATTTTTGTATCTCTCCTAAGGTTTCCCCTTTTTTCCCAATTAAAACCTGGGGGTCTTCAGTCTTAATCTCTATAGGAATGGTTAGCCCTTCCGGCACTCCTATTTCAATTTCAACACTAAAGCCCATCTTGTTAAAGAATTCCTGAATGATCTCTTTTATTTTATTGGGATTTGATTGAGACATATCTATCTCTTTTCCCCGACAATGGCTTCAGTAGGGGAACGATGAATGATTTTTTGTTGTAATAAAGTGAAAAGGGCCGTGACTGTCCAGTAAAGACCGACCGCTGCGGGAAGCCTTAAAAGAATAATGACTGTGAAAAAAGGGAAAAAATACATCATTTGTTTTTCCATGGCCTGAGACATTTTATTTGTCTTTCCTTCTTCTTTCCCCTTAATAGGAGAACGGGACATCATATTTTTGCTCTGAATAAACTGAACCGCTCCGGCCACAAGAGCTAAAAGAAAACTGGTTTTAGACAAATCAAGAATTCCCAGGAAATAAGGGTTTATTTCTCCCGGATGGGGGATGAAAGAATAAAGATGAACCATTTGACCCGGGTCAAATCCGCTCCAGAAAACCCTGTAAAGAGCCACCATAATAGGGATCTGTAAAAGCAAAGGAAGGCATCCTCCAAAAGGATTGACTTTCTCTCTTTTGTAAAGATCCATAGTCTCTTTTGCCTGTTTTTCTTTGTCATCTTTGTGATTATTTTTAATTTCCTCTAGTTTCGGTTGAATATCTTTTATTTTCTTTTGAGATTTTAAAGACTGCATCATAACAGGATAAAGAATCATTCTTATAAAGACCGTAAGGAGAATAACTGCTATTCCAAAATCATTCCCTGGTAAAAATTCATACAAAAAAACCAAGATATTGAATAAGGGTTTGTATAAAACTGTATAAAAAGCGTCTATAAAAAATTGCATAAATGTTTAAGGCAAATCCACTCCTCCCTCTGACCAAGGTCCGCATTTAATTATTCTCATCGCACCTTTTGCTCCTCCTTTTAACAAGCCGTATTTTTTAATGGAAATTAAAGTATATTCTGAACAACTCGGGAAAAAACGACAATGGTTCCCTAAGAGAGGAGATATTCCTTTTTGATAAAACGTTATTAGTTTAAGAACAATATTTTTTAACATAAGTCATTCCTTAATTAATCCTGATTTCAAAAAAAGATCTTCTTGTTTTTCTTTAATTTCCTTAAATTCTTTGTCTTTAATTTGAGGACCGGCAACAATAACAATGTCCATTCCTTTCTTTATTTTTGGGAGGTTTTCTTGGGCCACCTTGCTCATTCTTCTCCTTGCTTTGTTTCTTACCACGGCTCTATTAGAAACCTTTTTACTGACAATAAATCCAAACCGGGTTATGCTTAAATTGTTCTTTACTGATTTCAAAAATAAAAAGTCCTTTTTAAGCCCTTTTCCTTTATTGAAAACAAAATCAAAGTCAGTTTTCTTTTTTAATCGATTTTCCTTTGCCAGCACTTTTAAAATAGAAGCTTTTTATACTGTAAGCTTCTTTCTTTTTTTACTTCTTCTTCTTTTGATTATTTTTTCTCCCGATTTTGTCTCTGTCCTTTTCCTAAATCCGTGAGCTCTTTTCCTCTTTCTTGTTTTTGGGTTATACGTTTTACTCATAATAATATACTAACATATTAGCTCTAAAAAACAACACATCTTTATGTTCTCTATAAAAAAACATAATCCCTTAAAAATAAGGGTTATTTTTTAAGATGATATCCACAAATTATAAACAGGTTTTTCACATTTCTGCCTTTTTAAGGGGCTTTTCCTTTTACTTTTACTTGGTTTTTGCTATGCTATAATATTACCAGAATATAAAAAACACTTATGAACAAAGACGAACTGTGGCAAGCCTTACTGGCTCAAATCCAGTTTAATATTTCACCGGCGAATTTCGCAACCTGGTTTAAAAACACTAAAATTTCAAAAATGAAAGATGGTGAAATTGTTGTCTCCGTCCCTAATAATTTTTCCAGAGAATGGCTGGAAAACAAATATAATAAGCTTATATTTAAAACCATTAAAAGCCTTAATAATGAAGTGAAGTCAGTAAGATATGAAGTCTCAAAATCCGCTCCCGCTGTTAAAAAAAGGAAATTTCTTCCTAATAACAAAGAGGAAGATCAATTAAAGTTTGAAGAATTTAAAGTAAACAAAGAAACTAATCTTAATCCTCGCTATACTTTTGATAATTTCGTAGTAGGATCTTTTAATGAACTATCTCATGCTGCAGCCCAGTCTATTTGTGAAAAGCCGGGATTAAGATATAATCCTTTCTTTATTTACGGAGGAGTCGGAAGAGGAAAAACGCACCTTATCCAATCTATAGGAAACGAGATAAAAAAAAGATATCCGAAGAAAAAAATAAAATATTTAAGCTCTGAAAAGTTTACATCTGATGTAGTAAACTCAATACAAAACAACACTATCGAAAAACTAAAATCAGAGTATAGATCCTTTAATCTTTTAATTATTGACGATATCCAATTTATTGCAGGAAAAGAAAAAACACAGGAAGAATTTTTCCATACCTTTAATGCTCTTTATTCAGAAAACAAACAAATAGTTATTTCTTCTGACCGACCGCCAAACGCAATATCTTCTTTAGAGGAAAGGTTAAGATCTAGATTTGAAGGAGGAATGATAACAGATATAGGAGTACCCGACACCGAAACAAGATTGGCTATTTTAAAAGTTAAACTTCAAGAAAGAAAGGCAAATATCAATCAAAAAGTTTTAGAATATATAGCAGAAAACGTTAAAAACAACATAAGAGAACTAGAAGGAGCTCTTAACCAGGTTATTGTTTACCAAAAATTAAATAATTGCGTTATAGATATAGAAAAAGCCCAAAAACTGCTCAAAGAAATGGTTTCTTCTTCTTTTAATAAGATAAGCGCCAAAAAAATAATAAAGGGGGTTTCTAGTTTTTACGACCTAAAAGAAGGGGATTTATTGTGCTCTTCTAGAAAAAAAGAAATAGTAAAACCAAGGCAGATAGCTATGTATCTTTTAAGAAAAGAATTAAAAAGTTCTTTCCCTTTTATAGGAAGAAAGTTTGGAGGAAGAGACCACACTACCGCCCTTTATGCGGTAAGTAAAATTTCAAAACAGATAGGGGAAAAAGACGATCTTAGAGAAGAATTAGAAATAATAAAACAATCTATTTATAAAGTATAGGTCTGGAAAAACTGTTTAAAAGGTTGTTAAAAAAATGTATTTAAAAAGTTTAAAAATTATCACTTAAAAAAGATAAAAAATTAATTAACTTTTTGCTCAATAATTTTAAACTGCTTTTTCCACTAAGTTATTAACTATTTTTCCCCACTTAATTTAAGTAAAAAATAACTTCAAAAATATGAAACTAATAATAACAAAAACTAATTTTAAAAAAGGATTAAATATTATAGAGAGATTAACAGGAAAAAATTTAACTCTCCCTATTTTAAATAATATTTTATTGAAAGCTGAGAAAAATTCTTTAATTTTAAAAAGTACGGATTTGGAAATAGGAGCAGAATATCAAACAATAGCCAAAGTAGAACAAGAGGGAAGTATTGCTGTTCCAGCCAGAACTCTTTCTAATTTAGTTAACTTTTTACCTGATGAAAATATTAAAATTGAATTAGATAAAAAAAATAACACTTTAATTCTTTCAGGTAAAGAAAATAAATCAAAAATAAAAGGATTGAATGCTGATGACTTTCCTATTATTCCTCAAGTAAAAAATAAAAAAGATTTTATGGAATTGAACGGTACTCCTTTTTTAAATGGAATATCAAAGGTTTTAAATTTTTGCAGTATTAGCCAAACTCATCCTGAGCTTTCGGGTGTTTATTTTAATTTTCAAAAAGATAAATTAGAGTTAGTGAGTACAGATAGCTTTAGATTGGCTAAAAAAGATATTTATTTCCAAGATAAAAAGGAAAGTAATTATTCTTTTATTCTTCCTCAAAAAGCAGTGAGAGAATCATCTAATATTATTTCAGAAATAATTGAGCAAACTGACAATCCTAAAGTAAGAATTTATTTTGAACCGAATCAAATATTTATTGATTTTCTTTTAGAAGATTTATCATTTCCTAATTTTAAATTAACATCTCGTTTAATTGAGGGAGATTATCCTAATTACAAGGAAATAATTCCCGAATCTTTTAAAACTAAAATATCTTTAAATAAAGAAAATCTTCTAAATCAAATTAAAGCCACTTCATTATTTAGTGGAAATGTTAATAAGATTGATATTGACGTTGATCCGAGCAAAAAAATGGTTAATTTCTTCGCTCAGAACATTGATTTAGGAGAATCAAAATCTTCTATGAAAGGAGAAATAGAAGGTGAAAAAAATAAAATTTCTTTTAACTTTAAATATTTAATAGACGGTATTTCTAACCTTGAAGGATCTAATGTAATAATAGAATTAAATGGAGAAGACGGTCCTGCTTTATTAAAGTCATTAGAAGATAAGGATTATCTTTATATATTGATGCCTATTAAAGTTTAATAAAATCAAATATTATCTTGAAGCCATTCTTGAATTCCTTTTTCCCATTTTGAAAATTGAGAATCATCGGAAGGTGATTCGGGAGGAGGCCCCAAAGGGTCTTCTTTTTTAATATAATAAAGAATTGAATGTGGATTTTCCCAATCTATTTCATGATGGACTTTTTCTCTTTTAGGAGGATCGGTGAAACTTTTCCCCGAGTCGTATTTTTTAAGTCCTTCTTTCATTACTTCATGAAATATTGGTCCTGATAAAGAAACTCCTGGCTTTCCATCTGTCGGGGCATTATTATTATTTCCCGACCAAACAGCCGTTACCAGATCAGGGGTATAACCTATAGTCCAAGCATCATTATAATTTTGAGTTGTACCTGTTTTTGCAGCTACTTGGTAGTTTTCAAAATAGAGAGGAGAATCATTCCCAAATAGAGGGGATCTAGCTTCATTATCTGAGAGAACATCGTTTAACAAAGAAAAGGATTCGGGTTCAAATATTTTTCTTATTTGTCTTTTGTTCTCATAAATAATATTTCCATTTAAGTCCTCTATTTTTAATATATTTACGGGTTGTGCTGAATATCCTTCAGTTGCGAAAACTCCATAAGCGGAAGCCATATCTATGAGTTTGACCTCGCCCCCTCCTAAAATTAAAGAAAGTCCATAATAAGAAAAAGGTTTATTCAAAGTAGTCACTCCCATTTTTTGAGCATTTTCCATTGTTTTCTCTCCTCCTGCTAAGTAAAGTGTTTTAACGGCTGGGATATTAATTGATTG
This sequence comes from uncultured Candidatus Saccharibacteria bacterium, assembly GCA_964495335.1. Taxonomy (GTDB): domain Bacteria; phylum Patescibacteriota; class Minisyncoccia; order Minisyncoccales; family CAZBVF01; genus CAZBVF01. The sequence goes on along the minus strand of CAZBVF010000038.1, from coordinate 10,515 downwards.
AGCCAGAGCATCTTTTAAAGTTACCGGTCCCCTGAAACTTCCCGTGTAGTTTTTGGGGATATATTTTTGGTCTTCGGTTCCAAAGTTAGTCTGAACATCCCAAACAATAGTTTCCGGATTAAACCCTTTTTGAAAAGCTGTGAAATAAGCAAAAGGTTTAAAGGCAGAGCCCGGTTGTCTTTCTCCCTGGGTTGATATGTTAAATCGAGGAGAAAACAAGCATCCCTCTTTAGTCCTTTCACAGTTTTCAGGATAAGATTCTTCAAAAAAATCTTTAGATCCAACCATGCTTAATATTTCTCCGTTTTGAGGATTGATTACAATTAAAGAAGCGTTATAAGCTCCATAATTTTCGTTTATTTTTGCTCTTTCCTTTAATATTTTTTCTGCTTTTTCTTGAAGGTCCCAATCTAAAGTAGTATAAACTTTCAACCCGTTTCTATTCAGATAATTTTCTCCATAATTTCTAATTAAATAATCTTTTACCTCTAACGCAAAGTGAGGAGCTCTTGCAACACTGACTTGTTCTGCGGGAACAAGATTAATCTCTTCTTCTCTTAAAGAATCTAAATCTTCTTGATTAAGATATCCCTCTTTAACCATTCTCCCGAGAGCGTAATCTTTTCTTTCAATTAATTTATCAAAGTGGTATCCGTAAGGGGAAAGGTAGCTGGGAGCCTGAATTAAAGAAGCGAGGAGAGCTGCTTCGGGAACGGATATCTCGGAAACGGGTTTGTTGAAATAAGTTTTTGAGGCTGACTGAACCCCATAACAGTTTTCTCCCAAAGGTATTTGATTAAGATAAAGTTCTAGTATCTCGTCTTTTGAAAACTTTCTTTCTATGTCAATAGTTAAAATAAATTCTTTAATTTTTCTTTCTATTGTTTTAATGTTGGTCAAAAAAGAAGACCGGATAAGTTGCTGGGTTATAGTAGATCCTCCTTGAGCGGGCTCTTTTAATTTTAAATTTACCATTATAGCCCTTGCCAGACCTTTTAAATCTATTCCAAAATGGTTGTAAAAATCACTGTCTTCAACTGAAAGGACAGCTTCTTTTAGGTGGTCCGGAATCTCATTAGAATCTACCCATTCTCTTTTTTCTTCCCCATAAATTTGGTAAAGGAGAACCTCTCCTTCTCTGTCATATATTTGGGTAGGCTGGAAAAGTTGTCTTTCGGTAAATTTTTCTGGCCTGGGAAGATCTCTCCCGTAATAGATAACAAGCCCCCCGGCAAAAATTATTCCGGTAAAAAAAATAACCGCAAAAATTTTTAGTATTTTTGAAATATTTTCCAGCAATTTATTCTTTTTATAAATTTCTCTTTTGTATTTTCTAATTGCCATATTTATGTTGGAATTTTATCATTTTTTCCCCTTTTTTTCAATCTTAGCTGGGGTACGGGATACAAGCCAGAATTAATTTAGAATCTTTAAAAATGAGATGATTCCGCGGCACGACGACGAAGGAGTAGCCATAGGCTACTTCGAGAAGGAGTAACAAAGGAAGCACTCATTTTTAAGCTTCCTTTAGGCGGACGAATTCCTTTAATCTTCTTTGTTGCTCGTCGCTCACGTATCTTAACCAGATACGCATCGCTCCTCACGCCTTAAATCTTAAAAGGAATTCAATACGCTAAATTAACTCTGGTTTGTTATCCCGCACCCTAAATTGAAAAAATCTTTTATAAGTGGTAAATATAGAAGTATGAAGACAACAAAAGAAGATAAAATTAAAGATGTTTTAGAAAAAAGAGTTTCGGAAGTTTTACCGGAAAAAAAATCCCTTCTTGGACTGATTAAAAAAAGGAAAATAAGGCTTTATTTGGGGATTGATCCAACTGGCAGAAATCTTCATTTAGGGCATACGGTGCCCCTCAGAAAGCTTCAGGAATTTGCAGACTTGGGACATGAAGCAATCTTAGTTTTTGGGACGGGGACGGTTTTGACGGGAGATCCTTCCTTAAGAAGCGAAGCTCGTAAAAAAATATCAGAAAAAGAAATTAAAGAAAATATAGAAACCTGGAAAAAACAGGTTTCCAAGGTTATTGATTTTTCTAAAGTTAAGATTAAATACAACGGGGAATGGCTTTTGAAATTAAAATTAAAAGACATTATAAACATTGCTTCGAACATATCAGCTATTAGGCTTTTTCAAAGAGAGATGTTTCAGAGAAGAATTAAGAAAGGGGATACTGTCTGGCTTCATGAAACTCTTTATCCTCTTTTGCAAGGATATGATTCTGTGGCTATGGACGTTGATTTGGAAATCGGAGGGACAGATCAGGTTTTTAATATGATAATAGGAAGAGAACTTCAGAGAAAAATGAATAACAAGGAAAAGTTTGTTATGACGCTTCACATGGCTTTAGGAACAGACGGGAAGCCAATGAGTAAAACTTCAGGAAATTGCATCTGGATTTCGGACAAACCTGAAGATATGTTCGGCAAGGTTATGTCTATTCCCGACAACCTGATCATTTCTTATTTCGAACTTTTCACGGATGTTTCTTTGAAAGAAATTAAGGAATACGAAAAAGAATTAAAAGGAAAAAAGATGAATCCTTCTGATTTGAAAAGAAAATTGGCATTTGAAATTGTTAAAGATTACCATTCTGAAAAGAAAGCAAAGGAAGCTCAAAAAGAATTTAATAGGATTTTTAGAGAGAAAAAAGCACCATCTGACATTCCTTCTGTTAAAATTAAAAAGGAAAAAATTCCTTTTCTCGACCTTTTATTTAAGATGAATCTTGTTTCTTCTAAAAAGGATGCAAAGAGGCTTATCTTACAGGGGGCGGTCAGAATAGACGGGAAGACCGAAAAGGACTGGAAAAAGGAAATTAAAGCGAAAAAAGGGCAGGTTTTCCAGGTTGGCAAGAGAAAGTTTGCAAAAGTTTCTTAAATTAAAAAAAGCTGAGCTAGTTCTCAGCCGGCAGAGATATATAATTAAAACCCCCGGTAAAACGGGGGTTAAAATTTAAAAACTTTCTACGTCTTCATCAGAGGATTCTTCTTCGTCTTCTTCTCCTCCTTCCTCAGGAGTTTCTTCTTCTCCTTCTTCTCCTTCCTCTTCGGGGGTTGCTTCTTCCTCTTCAGGAGTTTCTTCTTCTCCTCCTTCCTCTTGGTTTAAAAATGGATTTATAGTCATAATATTTTCTTTTCTTTTTATTACCTCTCGACCTTTTTCTCTTTATTTAATTGTTGATACAAGGACTATTATAAGTTCTTATAAGTCATTTTGTCAAGCCTTTTTGGAAAGATAGCAGTCATTTATGATTGCCAGGCACATTGCTATCCCAAGGGCGTCTGCAGCATCATCCGGTTTAGGTATCTCCTTTAAATTAAATATTTCTTTTATCATCTTTTGAACTTGTTTCTTTTCAGCTCTTCCAAATCCCGCAATAGCCATTTTCATTTGGAGGGGAGTAAATTCGTAAATCGGAATCTTGTTTTTGGCAGCCGTTAGAAGGATAACTCCTTTTGCCTGGCTCACGGGTATGACAGTTTTAGCGTTTTTAAAGAAATAAAGCCTTTCTATTGCCATTGCTTCGGGTTTGTGCTTTTTAATCAACTTTTCTAACTCTTTGTTTATTGTTTTTAGCCTTTCTCCGGGATCTGAAAGAGAAGAAGTCTCAATAGTTCCGTAACATAGGCATTTTACTTGGTTTCCTTTCTTTATTTTTTTTATTATTCCGTATCCAGTTGTAGCTGTTCCCGGATCAATTCCAATTATAATCATTTTATTAGTCTGATAAGTTTGAATATATGTCTTGAACCATGTCTTCTTCGTCAAGTGATTCAAAAAGATCCTGACATTTATCTTTTTCTTTATCTCCTATCTCTATTGTTTCTTTAGGAACCCAATCCAGAGAGAAAGAATCAATCTCAACATTTTTTTCCAAATTATTTTTTACTTCTTCTAATTTTTCAGCCTTTGTATAAACATTTAAGAACTCTTCCTCTTCTTTAAAGTCTTCCGCTCCCGATTCTATAATTAAGAGTTCTATTTGATCTTTTTTATCTTCGGGACTTAAAGAGATGCGCCCTTTTCTTTCGAACATCCATCTTACGCTTCCCTCGTCTGCTAATTTCCCCCCGTTTTTATTAAGAATTTCTTTAATTTTTCCTAAAGAACGATTTTTATTGTCTGTTATTCCTTCAATGATTATAGCAACTCCTCCCGGTCCGTAAGCTTCAAAGGTAACCTCTTCCAAGTTCATTCCCTCTATTTCTCCCGTTCCCTTTTTAATCGCTTTTTCAATTCTATCGGCGGGCATATTAAAAGAACGGGCTTTCTCCACAGCCATTTTTAGCTTGGGGTTGAAGTTTAATTCTCCTCCCCCTTCTCTTGCAGCAACTGAAATTAATTGAGAAATCTTTGAAAAAGCCTTGCTTCTTTTTTCATCAGCTGCTCCTTTTTTATGTTTAATTGAACTCCAATGAGAATGTCCGCTCATATTAGGTATTATACATTTTTTTTAGTTTCTTTTTAAGGGTTATCACTAAGAAAGAAGATAAAAAAGAAATTATTATTGCAGGAACGAAGGGAGAAATATTTTTCTTTTCATTAATGAAATATGTTTTTTTATTTTCTTTTTTGACTATATTTTCTTTTCTCGGACTTCCTTCTACGGGTCCGTTTTGCCAATTTTGAGATAAGTTATCTAGTTCAAAAGGGCTTATTCTTTCCATTGTCTCTTTAGTCTCATTATCTCCACTAAACCATCCGTGAGAACATTCAACTTTGTCGATTAATATTCCTTCATTATTGTAGAGGAATAAGGAATCTCCTTTGTTATTTAAAGCTCCTTTGTATATAAGGTCAGATTTTATTTCTGATAAGGTTTCCTCGCTGGTTCTTTCTAGAATAAAAAAATCCTTTTTCTTGATTATTCCTTTAAGGGTTATGTTGATAGACTCGCTTTCCGTTTTTAATATCCAACCATCAAGCATTATATCAAAATCGTTGGGGTTATAAAGTTCTATCCATTCATTAGCATGGGATTCTAGAGTTCCCATCCATGATATTTCGTTTATTACTATATTATGACCTTCCTTAGCTTGGGCAGAAAAAGCGGCTGGGAGAATTACAGCCGCCACAATTATCTTCTTAAAGAAATCTTTCATTTTAAAGAAGTCTTTGATCTCCCTTGTATTTTATTCCAAGGTGTTCGTATGCTGACCTTGTAGCCATCCTTCCTCTTGAAGTTCTTTCTATAAATCCTATTTGCATCAGATAGGGCTCGTATATGTCTAAAATAGTGTTTTCTTCTTCTGATGAAGCAGCAGCTAAAGATTGGAGCCCAACTGGACCGCCGTTAAATTTCTCAATTATCGTTTTAATTATTTTTCTGTCTCCTGACTCAAGGCCTATCTTGTCTATTTCTAAAAATTCCAAGGCTTTTTCTGAAGACTCTTCATCTACGGTTCCCTTTCTTTCCACTTGGGCAAAGTCTCTGGTTCTTTTCAAGATTCTATTGGCAACTCTCGGAGTAAATCTGGATCTTTTGGCAATGATTTTTACTGCTTCGGGCTTGACTCGAACATTTAAAATTTTAGCTGACCTCTCGATTATCTTTTCTATTTCCTCTTCTTTGTAAAAATTCAGCTGAAAAGTTGCCCCGAATCTGTTTCTAATAGGGGAGGAAAGAAGAGCTATTTTGGTTGTTGCCCCGATTAACATGAAAGGAGGAATATCGAGACTCATCGTTCTTGCCATTGGCCCCTTTCCTATTATTAGGTTCAGTTTGAAATCTTCCATTACCGGATAGATTATTTCTTCGCAGACCTTGTTAAGGCGATGAAACTCATCTATGAAAAGAATGTCTCCTTCTGAGAGATTGCTTAAAATAGCTGCAAGATCTCCCGGTTTTTCAATAGCTGGTCCGGAAGTGATCTTTATGTTTGAATTCATCTCTTTTGAAACCAAATATGCAAGGCTTGTTTTTCCAAGTCCGCTATTTCCGTAAAAAAGAAGATGTTCAGGAATTTCTTTTCTTTCTTTTGCAGCTCTGATTATTATTTGCAAATTCTTTTTTATTTTTTCCTGTCCTACATACTCTTCCCATCTCCCCGGTCTTAAAGTAGAGTCAAGATTATTAGTTTCCTTGTCTAAATTTAAAGGATTTTCCATTATGCTATTGACAGACTTATTTTGGTTTGTTATAATATTATATTATTTTGAAAGCAGTTCCGGAGCTGGGGGGTTAGGAATTTTTCTCGAGGACAGCTTGGTTTTCGGACGAAGCTACTCCTCGTAAAAATTCTGAGCTTTAAGTTCTTAGACTAGAGTATTCCCCAGCTCCGGGTCTGCTTTTTTTTATTCTCCTGTTATTCTTTCTAGCTCTTCAAGGCTGGTTATTCCCTTGAGAGTTTTAATTAATCCGTCTTGTTTTAATTTTAACATTCCCTTTCCAATTGCCTTTTTTCTTAAATCAGCGACGGAAGGGTTGTTTAAAATAAATCTTTCCATTTCATCATCAATTAAAAAGCTTTCAAAAATACCCGTCCTTCCTCTATACCCGGTATTGTTACAGTATTTACATCCCTTTGCATGAAAAATCTTAGTTTCCGAGCTAATTTTTGGTGTTTCTATCCCTTTGGGAATATTTTTTAGTTCTTGTTTGATTTTTTTTAATTCTTCCGGTGTTACTTTTTTTTCTTCTTTGCATTTTGGACAAAGTTTTCTTACTAATCTTTGTGCAATGATTAAATTAAGAGCAGGGCCAATATTAATAAGCTTTGCCTGTAAGCTGGATAGCCTTGATATCGTACCGGGAGCATCGTTAGTATGCAGGGTTGAGAAAACCAAATGACCCGTTAAGGCTGCTTGAATAGCAATTTTACAGGTTTCTGAATCCCTAATTTCTCCAACAAGTATTACGTCCGGGTCTTGTCTCATGATAGATTTAAGCCCGGAAGCAAAATCATATCCTCTGCTTCTGTCTACTCTGGTTTGGGTAATGCCTTTTAATTGATATTCGGGAGGGTCTTCAATTGTTATTATTTTAATTCCCGGTTTTTGTATTTTTTTAAGAAAGGCATAAAGAGTGGTAGTTTTACCAGAGCCTGTAGGACCGGTAAGAAGAATCATTCCGTTTGGCTTCTTGATTTCTTTTTCAAAAACTTCAAAAAGATCTTCCCTAAGCCCTAATGACTCTAGCCCTATAAGGGACTGCGGATCAAGGATTCTCAAGACAATAGACTCTCCTTCGTTTGTCGGAAGAGTAGAAGACCTTACTTCAATTGGGTCTCTTCCTTCTTTTTTTATTTCTATTGTGAATCTTCCGGGCTGAGGCTTATTCCTTATATTAAGCTTGATTCCGGAGAGAAGTTTTAGTCGGGAGAGAAGCCCTTTGTATTCTTCGGACTTAATAAAAAGAACATCTTGAAGGAATCCGTCCATCCTCATCCTTATTTTTGTTTCTTCTCTGCGAGGCTCAAAATGGATATCGGAAGCTCTCAAAGCTACCGCTCCTCCCAAGATTATATTTAAAAGCTTAGTGGTGGGGGATTTTAAGTTCTCATTAATCCTTTTCTTTAAATCTCCCGCATCTTTTATTTCTTCTATCTCTTTTTGGAGAAGTTCTATTTTCATTGTGTTTCTTTTAAAAAGATTCTTTTAGCTTCCTCAATATTTTTTTCTCTTATTGTAAAGAGAGTCGAGTCTCCCCTTGAAGATCCCTGGAATTTTTTTAATATTTGGTCAGATAAGTTTTTTTGGGGAGAGCAAAAAATACCCTTGACCACCGGAGGAGAGTTTCTGCTTTCCCATAAGATTAAAAAATTTGAAAAAATATCTCTGCCAAAATTAAACTTTAATTCTTGAAGAACTTCTCCCAAGTCCTTTGGGGTAGATCCTGATTTTTTAAAGTCATCTGTGCTTAACCCGACATAATTTAGATTTTTTTCTCCTTCAAGCTTAATTTTTTTTAAAACTTCTCCCAAGAGCTTTATTTGAGAAACTGTTTTTGTTTTGTAAAAATTTTTTATTATTTCTTGGTGATCAGCTCCTGATTCTATCAAAAAACTTGCCTGCTTAAATGTTTCAGGTCTTGTTCTTGAGTTTCTGAAGTTCTCGGAAGCCCAGGTTATCCCTGCTAAAAGGAAATGGGAGATTTTTTTATCAACCACTTCTTCTCCCAACGATTTTGCTATTTCCGTTACAATAGAGGAAATAGAGCATTTTTTAATGTCCAAATAGTTAACTTCCCCAAACCTTTCATTTAAAGCATTGTTGTCTATGTTCAAAACAGGAACTTTATTAAAAAGTTCTTCTTTTTGTTTGATTTTATCTCCCAAGGATTCTATTGATTGGGCGCCGAGAGTGACAATGAGATCTGGGTCTTCTTCTCCTTTTTCTCCAAAGAGATCTTGAGAAAAAAGAGAAATGTTTTCTGAAGATATTTTTTCTGAGAGATTGTCAAGGTGTATTTTCAGTCCTTCTTCGGTCTTTTCGTAAGACAATTCAGAGAAGCCCTGAGGTTTTGTTTTGATGAATATGGTTGCTTTTTTCTTTGCTAAAAAAGAAAATTTCTGGGGGATTTTGTCAAAAAACAGGCTTGTTTTTTTCCCTAATTTCTTTAGAGTATAAAAAAGGGCGCTTCCTGCACAAAAAACGTCCCCTTCTTTCAAATTAAATTCATAGTTTTCGGGCAAAAATATATGAATATTCTGAGATTTTTCAATTATTTCTTTTACTTGAGCTTTCATTTGACCGAATAAATTTATTATTTATCCAACTTACCTTATTTTAAGGCATGAGTCAATATTTAACTTCAAATTCATCTGAAACAAAAAAAATAGGAAAATCCTTTGCAAAGAAAGCCTTATCTCTTTTAAAAAAAAGAGAAAAATCTTTTATCTTAGGGCTGAAAGGAGATTTGGGAGGAGGAAAAACAACTTTTCTTCAAGGATTTGCCGAAGGCCTGGGGATAAAAGAGAAAATCCTGAGCCCCACCTTTATTATTTATAGAAGGTATAATATAGGAGAGGGTGATTTTTATCATTTTGATTGTTACAGAATCAAGGACTCAGAAGAAATAAAAGAATTAGGTTTTGAAAAAATAATTAACCAAGAAGGAAATATTGTTGCTTTGGAGTGGGCTGACAAAATAAAAGAGATTATGCCAAAAGACACCATTTGGATTAATTTTTCTTTTAAGGGAAAAGAAAAAAGAAAAATAGAGATCGTTTTATGAAAAAGAGATTAATTATTATAGATTGCAACTCAATAATCCATAGAGCTTTTCATGCCCTGCCTCCCCTGAAAAACAAGAAAGGGGAAGTGGTTAACGCTCTTTATGGATTTTTGCTGGTTTTTTTTAAGATTTTAAAAGAGTTTAACCCTGATTTTGTTGCAGCTTGTTTTGATGCTCCCGGTCCCACTTTTAGACACAAGGAGTTTAAAGAATATAAGGCAAAAAGGCCTAAGGCTCCTCAAGAACTTTACGACCAGATGCCTAAAGTAAAAAAAGCATTAAAATCTTTTAATGTTTCTGTTTTTGAAAAAGAAGGATTTGAAGCAGATGACTTAATTGGAACAATAGCTCGTTCTTTCAAAAAAGAGGATTCTTCTGAAGTTATTATTTTAAGCGGGGATGCAGATCTTTTCCAGCTTTTAAAAAAAGGAATTAAACTTTATTTTTTGAAAAGAGGTGTGAAGAACACCGTTCTTTATAACGTTGAAAAATTTAAGGAAGATTATAGTTTTTCTCCTGACCAAATGATCGAATATAAAGCTTTGAGAGGAGATGCTTCCGACAATATACCCGGAGCTCCAGGCATAGGAGAAAAAACTGCCCTGGAAATATTAAAAGAATTTGAAAGCATTGATAATCTTTTCAAGAACTTAGAGAAAAAAAACAATCTTAAAGAAAGAATTAAAAAAATTCTTAAAGAAAACAAAGAAAAAGTTTTTTTTAGCAGACATTTAGCTCAAATCAAGTCCGATGTTCCGATTAAAATTAAAGTTGAAGACATTAAGTTTAACCTTAAAGAGGAAAAAGCGGAATCTTATTTAAGAGAAATGGGCTTTTACAGTTTGGCAAATAGAATTTTTAAAAAAAGAGACCAAAAAGAGCAAAAGAATTTAAAACTTTGGTAAAATTTTTACAAAGAACTGCCAAGAGAGTAAAATAAGAGAAGAAGAGTTTTTATATTATAAAGATGAAAAAATATTCTTTAAGAACAATTATCTTAATTTCTTTTCTAATAATAGGAATTGGAACTGCAGCTATTGTCTATCTTTTTATCAGCTATCACAAAGGAGAATTAATAGAAGCTTCTATTAATGAAAAAACTCATTTAGCTCAGGTTGTTGACAAAACCATGGAGTCTTCAGTTGATTTGGGTCCTGGTACGGAAAAAGATTTTCTCTCTGAGCTGGCGGGCTTCAGAGATGTTATTTTTATCAGAGTGGTAAATTCGGATGGGGTTATATACAAAAGCAATATTGAAAGCGAGTTGGGGGATATTCTTAAGGATCCCGATATTTCTCAAGTGACAAGAGATAACAAG
>CAZBVF010000037.1:0-16373 GCA_964495335.1 uncultured Candidatus Saccharibacteria bacterium | reverse complement strand
TTTGGTAAGACTTACTTCAAATGGATCCTGATATATTGTACCAATAAACTCCAAGAATTCCTCAGAGAGGTAATTCCAATCAAACTGCAATGTTGTATCATTATCTCCTACAGTGAATGTCTGGAATATGGAGCCATATTTATCAGTATATCCAGTATATCATAAAACAAAAACCCGAGGAATATCTCGGGAAAATTGGCTCCGCGGGTAGGACTCGAAGGTGTTGCCCGAAGGACACTGTCTCCTCGTCCTTCGTCGCTCTGCTCCTCAGGATGCTCTAACGGCTCGTCGCATTCGGGGAGTAGGTTCTCGCCACACCCGACAGAGCAAACCTAAACCCCCACCAAAATATAGTAGGGAGGTCGATTTGCTCCGTTTACCGTAGAACGTTTGAACCTGTTTTGTAGATAATCCATCTTAATTCTATCAAAAAACCATCTTTATCAAAAGATGGTTTAATCTCACTGATTAAGTCAGTCCAGTACTATTGTTTATAAGTTTCAGAGACAATCTCTATAAATGATTTATTCAAAATCGATGATAAGTTCTATGAAGATCTTTTGTTATAACTTCTCTGCTTAATTAACTCTTCATATAATTTTGGTGCTTTTTCTTTAATCAAAGATTGCAATTGTCTAACTTTTCCTAACTCTTCACGCCAATTTTTTCTCGATGGCTGGAAAAAAAGAAAATTTATAACCCCTTCTTCCTCTAGTTTTTCTCTTTCTTCACTGGATAACTCTTCTTGAAAAAATCTCTCAAAATCTAAAGCCTCAGGAGTTCCATAAACTTGAACTGCTGTCTCTGGATAGCCAAGTAACAGGCCCATCTTTTTATCATCTTCTTCTTTTTTAGCATTGATAAATTCTTCTAAATCTTTTCGCTCTTTGCCAACGGCAACATTAAAACCTAAAACTCCTTCCTCTAATTGGAGTTCTTCAACAATTGAGTAAGGAACCTCTAAATATTCAAAGTTTTTTTTGATTGCTTCCAATTCTTCTTTAAACCTTTTTTCAAAAATTTCTTTCTCTTCTTCAGATTCTATTACTTTATGATCTCCTAAGTATACAACTCTTTTTTCGTCTAACAGAAAGGAGGCGGCCAAATCAAGTTTTTGATTCAAAGTCAAATCTTCAACTTTTTCGATTATTTCAATTCTTTTTCTTTTTTCTTCTTCTGAACTTCTTTCTTCTTCGAAAGATCCTTCTTCAGGTAATTTCTTTTCTGATTCATTTTCCTTTCCTCCTTTCTCTTTTTCAAATTTAGAAAAAAATCTTTCCATAATATTTTTTAATACCTCGCAAAATTAATCAAAAGGTAATAAGGCTTCTGAAAATTATCGAAAAAAACCACTCTGAAGAACAGAGAAAAAAATACCAAGCTATGATTTTATTCGTCCATGCATCAGATCTATATGGCTTTCCTTTGTTATCACAATGTCTTAGAAGTTTCAATTGGCTATTCGTCTGACAATTCTTTTTGCTTCTCATTCCCGTCTTTCCTTTCTTCGCATTAAAAAAAGGGCCCTGATCATCCTTTTTCTGCTTCCTTCCATGTTACCTTTAGTCATTTAACCCCGCTTTAAATTCTTCCACAACTTCAACGGCTACTTTTTCAGCCAGATCTTCAAAATTAGGAATATTGTCTGAGAGAAAATTATAGATATCTGCTGATTTGCCAAATTGTAAAATCTCAACATATTTCTTCTTTTTTTCAGGAGACAATTCTTTCATTGCCCTTACAGACAATCTATTTAAAATAATATTTTCAAGCTTAACTGCTATCTCTCTTTGTTTTGACTCAGATATTTTTTCTATTCCCAATTCTATAAAAATGTTTTTATTAATTATCATATTACTTTAAAGTAGGATCATCAAAAGGAGGGCTTTCTCTTACTTGGCTATTTTGCTCTTCACCAGACTCCTCTGCTTCGTCAGACTCCTCTGCACTGAAATAAATATTATCTCCAGCCTGTTCCCATTTTTCTTGAGAAGATTTCTCAAAAAGATCTTGAGCAATACCACTGTTTTCTTTTATATGTCTTCCAAAAGAATTTGCTTTAAGCTTATTTGACATCATCATACTAGCCCTTTCTTCTGGTATAAGCTCTTTTCCCTCTTTATCTATATAAGTTATATCTTTTGATAATTCATGGTACATATATTTAGTTATATAGTCATCCAATTTTTCTTTAAATTCTTCTAAGTTTTCTTCGTTAATCTCGTAGTGCGAACCAGCGTTCATCATCAATACAAACCCTTTTTCGTTTTGCCTCCATCCCCATCCCATTGAATCAAGGCTTGCAAGAATCCATTCCTCTCTTACCTCTTGTGGGATTGCTTCTTTTGCTTCTTCAATGTTAGTTTGTTCCCATTGAGTTGTTTTAGGCTCTTCTGCTTTACATCCGGCAGCCAAAAGGGAGGTTACTATCAACGCACCCACAACTCCTATTTTAATACCTTTATCTATCTTTTTTTTGGCATTTTTAAAAGTAGAAGATTCTTCACTAGACAATTCTTGAATTAATTTTTCTTCTTCGCTTTCATTTTCCTTCTCTTGTTCTGCTGTAATTGATTCAATTTTCTTAACTAATTCCTCTTGATTCTCTCCAGATTCAAAAGTAAACCCTTTTTCTATGTTTCTCATGATATTTTTGTTTATTAATATTATGATAACTAATACCTTAACTTCCTATTTTTTATCATAACATATTGTTTTAAAAAATTTTAAAAAAATTTCTGAAATCTTCGTTGCAGTTCTCCTTCTACCAAGGCGCGGTCACGACCATATTTAACGCGGGAATATTCTTTAACCAAACGAGCTACCTCAGGATTTTCCTTGGAGGGCGGATAGGTTGCAATATTGAAAGGCCTCGAAGTTTCCCCTTTTATTAAAAGACGCAAAACAGCGTTATAATTATCAATATTAACTAAATCCTCTTCATCAAAAACTGGCTCAAACTGAGTAGTTAAGTATTTAGCATCATCTGGGCCTACCCGAAAACTCATCATTGAACCAACATTTCCGAAAATCGCTTTTCTTGTTTCCTCATCCAGCTGACCAATAAACTGATGAGCAAAAACCATTGAAAGCCGGTATTTTCTGGCCTCAGCCAAAGCCTTAGCAATTGTTTCAGTAGTTACATTATGAAATTCGTCAATATATAGATAAAAATCTTTTCTTTCTTCTTCGGGTATGTCTGCCCGAGAAAAAGTAGCAAGAAGAATCTTACCTATAATAATCATTCCCAATAAATAACAATTTATATCCCCTAGTTTTCCCTTAGGAAGATTAACAATCAGTATTTTCCCTTGATCCATAACTTCTCTCATATTAAAGGCAGTTTTTTGTTGAGAAATAATCGGCCTGACCAAATCATTAGCTATAAAAATATTCATTTTACTGGTAATGTAAGGAACCATATTGGCTAAAGCGGCTTCACCGCCAGCTTTCTCCGCTTCTTTTTCCCAGAAGTTTTTGACCACTATATTTTTACATTTTGAAAGCTTATATTCTCTAAACTTCCTGTCAGCCAAAACTTTCGGCACTTCAATTAAAGTATTCCCTGAAGCTGGATCATCCATTACCAGTAAAAGAGCATTTCTCATATATTGTTCAAATACAGGACCGCCAAAACCGTGAGCTTTTAAATTATATATCTTGTCAAAGATAGCCAAAAGTTCGTTGACGACAAAAGTCTTGGACTCGGGAAATTCTGGATCATATTCCAGCATATTTAAGCCTATTGGCTTTTCAATATCACTGGGATCAAAATAAATTACATCCTCGGCACGAGAAGGTGGCACTAAGCTTAAAACCTTACTAGCAAAATCACCATGGGGGTCAACTAGACAAACCCCTTTGCCGGCATCAATATCTTGTTTAATCATTTCTTGCAAAAGATTCGATTTTCCAGTACCAGTCTGCCCAATAATATAAAAATGGCGTCGTCTGTCATCGTCTAAAATACGAACCTTTCTTTTTGTATCTCGAAAAATATTTTCTCCAATAGTTAATCCTTGCTCTGGCAAATCATCAGGAGAAGGCGCCTGTTTTGTTTTTAACCACTTGATATGAGGTGTGAGAAGTTGAGGAGAGGGAAAATGAAAAATACCAGCCAGCTCACTAGATGAAAGCATCATTGATTCCAAGTTGTTAAAAATTCTGAAAGAAAAATGATAAAATAGCTTTTTCAAAAAACGCCTTTTTAAAAAACTTTTTTTGAAAGATATTTGGTTCAAAAGTGGATGATTAAACTGTTCAAAAGCGCTTTTCAATTCCATTAAAATTTGTTCCGCTCTTTCTTTTGTTGGAGCAGAGGCCAAAACGCGCAAATTGACATCAAAAATCGGCTGAGAAATTTTATCGGAGACAGCAGTAATTGTCTGTTGCTGGTTAGGACTAATTTCAGTTGGCGCCTGAGACGATTCACCTGATTTTGACGGTTTTTCCTGAACAGATTTATAAATGGAGTCAGTCAGTTTTTGACCGATTTTTTTTATTGATTTTTGGCTAGGCCGAATTAAAATTTGCACAGCAGCTCCCTCGTTTTCTTTAGCTAATTTTGTAAACACGCTAGTTATAGAAGACAAAGGATCAGTTCCGAATTCTTTATAAGACTTTAGAGGTATAGCCGGCGATTTTTTTAAATAGGCTCTGCCTCCAACTGAAAATCCAGTTGGGTTAAAAATATTGTAATCGTTAACAGGCTGAACTTGAGCTTTTGGCCAAAACCCCAAAATTTCTTTTTCTACCATTCTGGCTAAAAATCTTGGGCAAGCAAAGTAAAAATAAATTTGCTCACCAATATGATGAACAGTAATTTCAAAAATAATAGCTGGGTTACCAATCAAGAATCTTTTAAAAAATTTAGGTTCTTTAATCCCGGCTAAAGAAGAATAAAATTGTTGACTAGTTTTTAGAAATTCTTCCAAGGAAATTGTTTTATCTTTTTCAATCCGCTGAGGTAAAGTCACTAAAAAAAGCGACAAATTCATCCCCCTGTTCAAAAAACCTCTATCCTTTCTTCTGGAAATTGTAATATAGAAAACTAAAAAAAGAAACACTATTGCTCCAGCTAAAATTATTGCAAAAGAAAGAGTGTCTTGTAAGTTTATAATTCCCATTGAGGTCTATTCTATGTTCTAGTAACTATTACGGTTTTATAATTTTTTTTTCTATAAGATTTTTGTAATACCTATCAACTAAAATATCGTGAAACTCATCCAAAACAGCTGGGTTATCTATCCCCTTAGCAACAGAAATTGCCTCTTCAATGCCTTTTTCAAAAACCAAAGAAATTAAAGCTCCTACTTGCTGGCTGGCTGGAAATTTCTTTATCTCTTTCGCTTCGTCGCGAGTAGCTAAAGGAGCAGCGGTAGTTGGTGTTTTTTGGAGCTTCCTTAAATAGCTTTTAACTTTCTGCTTAACAATTTTTTCTTCTTTTTCGGGAGATATCGCCGGCTGCTCTTTTTTTAATTGCACCTCTAACTGCTCAATCCTTTTTTCCAAGGCTCCAAACTCCATTTTGGGCGCTATTTTTTCTGGTTGAAATTCTTTTTCTGGCATTTTTTTATAATAACATATTTTAAATTTTTTCCATAATCTTAATTCGTTCCGTCGGTTCCTTAAACCGCACTCAAAAATACTCCCCTTATTGAACTATGTTCGAAGCTGTTTAATGGATAGTAAAAAGATAATTACCATTCTTTTCGTATTCTATCATACCAACAAACAAAGAGCCTAGATTTTTCTAGGCTCTTTGTTTCTAATCATTAATTAAGCTGCTGTTGTAGTCCTTTAGTTAACTGAATTAATAGTCAGGCAATCTGTAATCAAATTTCTTTAGCTAAATTTTTCTTTTCTTAAAAATACTATTATTTATCTTTTTTTGACTAAAACGCTCTGATTATGTCATCATCATCTTCTGTCAATAAAGTTCCAAAATCCTCCTTGCTAGTATTCATTTTTCTTCTTTTTCCCTCTATATCCACTTCAATCATCCCACTGTCAAAAGGTATTCCTTTTTCTTCCACAAGCTTTACATCCTCTGGGTTTTCTAGATCTATATTTGCTATTTTTCTAAATTCTTCTTCTGACGAAAAAAAGATAACTTTTTCCTTTTCTTTATTCTCCCCCTCTGTTTCTTCGGTACTTTTTAGTTCTTGCGAATCATTATTTTCATCCTTCTGAAGGTTCCTCGAAATTATTTCGCTTTTCAAAATTACAACCAGTTAAATCTTGAAGTCTTATTGAAGCAGGGATATCTTTTTCTTGAAAATGAACTAAAATCTCATTAGAATCCTCATCTATATCAAATCCTTCTATGTGGGCAACTCCTGCCCCTGATCCATCTCTATCATAAAAAACTTCATCTTCTGGTAGATATTTGATTTTCTGACTGTAATCTATTGCATATTCTATCATTCGTCCGTCTTCAGCAAAGCGAGCTTGCCCATTTAGAAAATCTTCTAATTTTCCTGCCCTTGCTTCATTTATGTTTTTATCACTTTTTTCCTTTTCTTTATTCTCCCCCTCTGTTTCTTCGGTACTTTTTAGTTCTTGCGAATCATTATTTTCATCCTTCTCTTCCGAAGGTTCCTCGAAATTTGGTTGCTCAAATGGATTTGCCATATTTTTATATTTTTTATTTAATTTTTAAATGGATAAAGACCTTTATTTCAATATAACAAAGATTTAAAAAAACGTAAAACTTTTTTAACACAATGATAAATTTCAACCATGGTTTACGTTACCAAAAAATCAAAGGAACTACTTAAAACAATAGATAGTTTTATCTATCTATCTTATAAGGCTCCGCGGGTAGGACTCGAACCTACAACCTAGTGCTTACATCTTGTCCCAATGTTTCCAAAGGGGATGGACTATATCATTACCCTTCTTATCTTACAAGGGTACGAGGCGCTTCTTCTGATATAAATCAGAATACTCCATAAAAGGATAGTCTCTGAACCTTCCCTCTTCAATAATAATCAGGGGGCTTGGCTGCGAATTACCATTTTCTTTTTAGAATTTAGGCTTCTCGCAATTCACCTCGTTTTTCAATCTCGATTACTCGAGAAAGCTGCGAATTTTCACAGGCACCCGCTCTACCATTGAGCTACCGCGGAATAAACTTATTTTAAAAGACCATTAATCCATCCCATTATCCTTCTATGTAAAGTAACGTCACTCACCCTTATTCTAAAAACTCCGTAGGGATGTTTTCTTTTCTTTAATCTATTTGGATTATTTTTAACCTTATATACCTTAGTAAAATTGCTTGATGGAATCTTACTTAATTTAGACCAAAATTCTTTAGCTTCAGCATCGTCTAAATCATCATGAATATACAAGCTCCCTCTAAATTTATCAAGTGGAACCTTACATTTCTCTCGAAACCAATCCATCATAAATTTTATAGATTGAGGATCTGAGTTAGAAAAGCCAACATCTCCATCGGTTTTATCTCCTTCACCAAAATACATTGCTATGCCTGCTATAAATTTGTCCCGTTTCGATAATAATCCTATTTCTTTAAATCCTTTTTTATTTAAGTCTCTTATCAACCTCTCCTTATCTTTTTTCTTATTTATCGCTGCGATACAGCCACCTCTTTTCTGTCCTTTTTTCTTATTAAAAAACATCTTTTGTTTCTGTTCAGCGGTTAAGTTAACATTTCTTACCCAAAGACTTACTGAAGATCTAGAAACTTTTAATTTCTTTTCTATCTCTCTGATAGAAAACCCTTCCTTTCTGAGTCGTCTAGCTTTTAATTTTAAATCTTCCTTTTTATTGAATCCCATTAATTAATTTTATCATATCAAACCTACAAAAGAAAGCTACATAGCACTCTAAAAATACAAAAAACTAATAATATTTTTATTAATGAACAACACCAGTAATTATAAAGGTATTTTTAAATTTTTCAAGCTTAATACCCTTTTAATTTTTTAACGTCTTCATGTTCTCTTATTCTGTCCAAGGCTTTGGCTTCAATCTGTCTAATCCTTTCTCTTGTCACGCCAAACTCTTTCCCTACTTCTTCAAGGGTGTGGGTAATACCATCTTCCAATCCAAATCTCATTGAAAGAATTTTCTGTTCTCTGGGAGTTAAATCCTGAAGAACATCTTTCAATCTTGTTTTAAGAAGAACTCTTGCTGCTTCCAATGAAGGAGATATTATTTTTTCATCTTTTATAAACTCAGAGAGAACACTGTCATCTTCGTCTTCCCCTACCGGAGTTTCAAGAGAAATGGTTTTCTGGGATATTTTCATAATATGCCTCACTTTATCAATATTCTCCCCCATTTCCGAGGCAACTTCCTCGGGCAATGGCTCTCTGCCCAAATCCTGTAACAATCTTCTTCTTACCTGAGTGTATTTGGTGATTGTTTCTACCATATGAACGGGAATCCTAATAGTTCTTGCCTGATCTGCAAGGGCTCTCGTTACGGCTTGTCTTATCCACCAAGTAGCATAAGTTGAAAACTTATACCCCTTTCTCCAGTCAAATTTTTCAACTGCTCTGAAAAGGCCTAAATTCCCCTCTTGGATTAAGTCAAGTAAAGTAAGGTTGGGAGATCTTCCAATGTATTTCTTTGCAATAGAAACAACAAGCTTTAAATTAGATTGAGCAAGCTTTTTTTTAGCTTCCTCGTCCCCCTTTTCTATTCTTTTGGCAAGATCTTTTTCTTCAGAAGGGCTCAGAAAAGGAACAGAACCGATTTCTTTTAAATACATTTGAACAGAATCAAGCTTTTGGCCCGAAACCAGCTTCATGGGAAGGGCTTCTTCTCCTTTATCCGGTTCTAAAAATCCTTTCGTTTCTTTAATCTCAATACCTTCTGACTCAAGCTTGTCATAAAGATCTTCAAGCTCTTTAATATTTTTTTCCGGTTTTTCAATAAAATACAAAATTTCAGAATAAGTCACAAACCCCCTCCTTCTTGCTTTCTCAAGAAGTTTGTCAAGTTTCCCGAAAGGTTCTGATTTCTTCTCTTTCTTCTTATCTTGGCGAAGACCTCTTAAAAATCTTGAGCGGGTTATCCTCCCTCCGGGAGCTTCTTTTTTCTTGCGAGAAGAAGATTTCTTTTTAGTGCTTTTTTTGGTAACTTTCTTTTTGGATGTTTTTTTCTTCTGACTTTCTTTTTTCACAGGCTTTCTTTTTACACTTTTCTTTGCAACAGTTCTTTTAGTCGTTTTTTTCTTTTTAATCGGTTTCTTTTTTAAAGTTTTCTTTTTGTTCTTTTTTTCTTCTTTTTTCTTTTTTGCCATGGTTTAAATGATTAATTTTTGGGACAATTCTTTAAACTTTTTAATTAAAATATTAAGTTTTTTGAAATTATTCTCTTCTTCAGCTTTTCTGATTTCCATTGAAGTTCTGTCCAGCTCTTCTTTAATGTTAAATCTTCTTATCTCTTCAAGGCAAGTTTTAATTTCCTCTTCGGGATCGGGCATATCTTCTTTTTCAAACCCTTCTTCCAAAGGATTATACCCCACTTCAGCAGCAAGATAAATATAGCTGACTCTTTTTTTAAAATCTTCAGAGAACCTTTCTTTAACCAGACTTTCTTTTGAAAGAGATCCCTTCAACCCTTTGTTTTCCTTTAAATAAGTTAAAAGTTTTCTGCATTCTTCCGAAAAAGAAGAAAGATATTCCTCTTCAAGATTTTGAAGAAAGTCCGGATATCTTAAGTAAAGATAAAGGATTCTTTCTTCAATTAATTCTTTTCTGTTTTCTGGCTTTCTTTTAATCTCTCTTTCTCCTTTTTCTTCTTCAGGATGATAAAGATCTTTATCTTCTTTAGTTTTTTCAAGCTCTTCTCTTAAATCCTCCTCTTTAACACTTAGCTTGTTTGAAAGTTCTTGAAGCCAATGTGATTTTTCTATCTCATTGGGAATCTTTTTAATTTCAGGAAGAAGCATTTTGGAAATCTTAATTTTGCTTTCTGCTTTTTTAATATCAGGATCATCTTTAACAGAAGAGAAAGCGCTTTGGAAATAAAATTCCATAATTGATTTTGATTTTTCAACCAGACTCTTCCACTCTTCCTTGTTTTCAAAGATAATATCTGCGGGATCCTTGTCTTCGGGCATTACAATAACTTTAATATTAAATCCTTCTTTTTGAGCCATGTCTATACCCCTTTTAGTTGCCGAGCTTCCCGCAATGTCCATATCAAAGGCAGTATAGAGATTTTCAGAGTATCTTTTTAAAACTTTGAGCTGGTTTAAAGTTAAGGCAGTTCCCGAAACAGCAGCAGTATTTTCAAACCCGGCCTGGTGGCATAAAATTGCATCCATATATCCTTCAACTAAGATGCAAAAATCTCTCTTTCTTGCTTCAACCTTAGCTTTGTCAAGACCGTAAAGAATGCTTCCTTTATCATAAAGAGGAGTCTGAGGGGTGTTCACATACTTGGCTTCTTCTTCCTTCTCGGGCTGGAAAACTCTCCCTCCGAAACCAACTACCTGAGAGCTTAAGTTAAACACAGGAAACATAATCCTTTTTCTGAATCGATCATAAAAACTCCCTCTCTCGCTCTTTATAATAACTCCGGCTTTTTCAATCTCTGTTTCTTTGTACCCTTTTTTAAGGAGAAAATTCATCAAAGAATTCCAGTCTTTGGGAGCATACCCGATTCTCCACTTTTTCATTGAATCTTCATTGACTCCCCTTTCTTTTAAATATTCCCTTGCTTCTTTTCCTTTTTCGCTTTGCCAGAGCTGTTTTTCAAAAAACTTAGAAGAGATTTCCGATATATCAAAAAGCCTGCTCTTTTCAGTGTTCCATTTTGCCATCTCTGGTGAAGGCCTTTTTAACTCCACGCCCGCCTTTCTTGCTAAAATTCTTAAAGCATCTCCAAACTCAACACCCTCAATGCTTTTTACAAATCCAAAAATATCTCCGCCCGCACCACATCCAAAACATTTCCATATCTGGCGGGAAGGGGAAACAAAAAGAGAAGGTTTCTTTTCCGAATGAAAAGGGCAAACAGCCCTATAGTTAGCACCTGCTTTTTGAAGCTTGATGTAAGAACCTATTACCTCAACAATATCAAGCTTTGATCTGATTTCTTCAATTGGATCTTGAAAAGCCATAGAAAAATTAAATTGATTCTTGCTTTGAATTTGCTTCCTTACAGACCCAAAGCATTAAAGTCAAAGTGCTTCAGTGCGGAAGGAGTGGGATTCGAACCCACGGTGAGTTTCCCCACACACGCTTTCCAAGCGTGCGCCTTCGTCCACTCGGCCATCCTTCCTTAAAATTAATTTTTTATCCCCCTTAAACGCTTTATCCTTTCTTCAACCGGAGGATGAGTCATAAAAAGTTTTGAAAACCAGGATTTTTCTTCTTTCCCTCTGACAGGTGAGGAGATATAAAGATGAGAGGTAGAATTATTCGCTTTTTTCAACGGACTTTTATCTTGGGAAATCTTTTCCAATGCCCTTGCCAACCCTTCGGGATATCTTGTTAAAAGAGCTCCGGAACTGTCAGCTAAGAATTCTCTTTTTCTTGAGATAGAAAGCCTTATCAGGGTAGCGGCAATAGGAGCCAGAATGGCAGCAACTATTCCTAAAATTAACATTAAAGGACCAAGACTATTTTTAGAATTTCTATTGGAAGCTCCAAAAAAACTCATTCTCATGAAAATCCGCGCAAGGATAACAATAACTCCAATTAAAACAACTATTACCGTTCCCAAAAGTATATCTCTGTTTCCTATGTGGGATAATTCATGGGCTATGACAGCTTCCAGTTCAACTCTTTCAAGCTTCTCTAAAAGACCTCTAGTAACAACAACACAGGAATGCTCGGGATCCCTGCCCGTGGCAAAAGCATTGGGCTGGGATTCTTCCATGATATAAACTTTCGGCATGGGAAGACCTGCTGTAATTGAAAGATTTTCAACTATTCTGTAAAGCTCGGGATTATCTTCTTTTTTAATAGGCTTTGCCCCTGACATGGAAAGAACAATTTTATCTGAATACCAATAGCTAGCAAAGCTTTGAACAATGGCTATAATAGCAGCTAGAATAAGGAAAAAATAAGTTCCCAGGATAACACTGAAAAGCCATCCTAGCAAAACTATAAAAACCAAAAAAGAACCTATAAGAATCCAGGTTTTTCTAATATTTGAGTCAGCCTGAGCATATAAACTGGGCATATCTTTTCAATTTAAAATTCTACTTTAGGAACTTCTCTTGCTGCCGATTCTTCAATTTCAAAAAGATCCATTTTCTTGAATCCAAAAATATTGGCAATAATGTTGGAAGGAAAACTTTCAATCTTAATGTTCAAATCTCTCACATTAGTGTTGTAAAATCTTCTGGCTGCTTGAATTTTATCTTCCGTGTCTCTCAATTCTTTTTGAAGCTCCAAAAAATTATGAGAAGCTTTGACTTGAGGATAGTTTTCCGCAACAGCAAAAAGAGACTTTAAGGTTCCCGTTAAAGCATTTTCTGCTTCTTTTTTGGAATCAATATCTCCGGCCTGCATAGCTTTGGCTCTTGCTTCGGTAACTTTCTGGAAAACTTCTTTTTCGTGAGAAGCATAACTTTTAACCGTTTCAACTAAATTCGGGATTAAATTATACCTTCTCTTCAGTTGAACATCAATGTCTGCCCAAGCTTCTTTAGTTCTGTTTCTCAACCTTACCAAACCGTTATAAATTAAAACGATAGAAAAGAAAAGAAGAACGGCAATGAATATAATAAGTTGTGTGTTCATGTTTCAAAATTTAAATTTTTTCGACCTTACTCTTTACAATATAACTGAAAAACAGCTCGGAAGCAAGATAAAAAGCCCGGGTTATCCGGACTTCTTATCTTTCAGAGATTCTTCCTTAGTATCCGGGCATGGCAGGGGGTGCTTGATTGCTGTTTTTTTCTTCCGGCTTCTCTCCAACTACGCATTCCATAGTTAGGAGAGCAGAGGAAGCAGAGGCAGCATATTCAAGAGCAGACCTAACCACTTTAGTCGGATCAACCACTCCAGAGTTCATAAGATCTTCATATTTTCCAGTTTTTGCGTTAAAGCCGAACGAATCCTCTTTGCCTTTAACTTTTTCAACCACAACCGAACCGTCCACTCCAGCATTGAAAGAAATTCTTCTGATTGGCTCTTCCAAAGCTCTTTTCAAAATGTTAACGCCGGTTCTTTCGTCCCCCTTCAATTCAAGAGACTTAAGGCTTTGAGCAGCTTTCAATAAAGCAATTCCTCCACCGGGAACAATTCCCTCTTCAACAGCAGCTCTAGTAGCTGAAAGAGCATCTTCGGTTTTATGCTGTCTTCTTTTCTGCTCAACCTCAGTAGGGGCTCCTACTTTAATAACAGCAACTCCACCGGTGAGCTTGCCCAATCTTTCTTGTAATTTTTCTTTGTCAAAGTCAGAAGTTGTATCTTCTATCTGTTTTCTTAATTGAGAAACTCTTGATTCAATTTCTTCTTTCTTGCCCTTACCTTCTATAATTGTTGTATTTTCCTTGGTAGAGACAACTTTTCTTGCACTACCCAAAGAGCTCAGTTCGGTATTTTCCAATTTCAAGCCAAGATCTTCTGTTATAACCTGGCCTCCGGTAACAACTGCAATATCTTTTAGCATTTCCTTTCTCCTGTCTCCAAAGCCCGGGGCTTTGACAGCAAGAACATTAAAGCTTCCTCTTATCTTGTTAACCACTAGAGTTGCCAAGGCTTCTCCTTCAACTTCTTCAGCGATTATAACAAGCTCTTTCTTTCCTCCTTGGGCTATTTTCTCTAAAATAGGAAGAATTTCGTTAAGAGCAGATATCTTTTTGTCGGTGATTAAGATATAAGGATTTTCATATTCTGCTTTCATTCGCTCTGAATTGGTGACCATGTAGGGTGAGATATATCCGTTGTCAAATTGAAGACCTTTAACAATTTCTTTTTCGAGACCGAAGGTGTGAGATTCTTCAACCGTAATAACTCCGTCTTTATCAACTTCTTCAACCACTTCTGCTATTAAATTCCCGATTCCTTCGTCTTCAGCAGAGATAGTTGCAACTTGAGCCATTCCTTCTTTCCCTTTTATGGGATTTGATTGTTTTTTAAGCGATTCTTTAACAACCTCAACTCCTTTTTCTATTCCCCTCCTCAAATCAAGAGGATTGGCACCGGCAGTAATATTCTTAAATCCTTCAGAAATTATAGATTGAGTTAAAATCATAGACGTTGTAGTTCCGTCACCCACAGCATCATTAGTTTTTGAAGCCGCTTCTTTCATAATTTCAGCTCCCAAGTTCTCAACTTTATCTTCTAACTCAATTTCTTTGGCAATAGTGACCCCGTCATTGGTAATAGTTGGAGATCCAAAGCCCTTGTCCAGAACTACATTTCTTCCCCTGGGACCTAAGGTAACCCTTACAGCATCGGCTAATTTATCAACTCCGGCTTTAATTTTTTTTCTCGCTTCTTCTGAGTAAAATATTTGTTTTGCCATAACAATTAATTCTAAAAAAGAAGTTTATTCTATTACAGCCAGAATATCTTCTTCTTTAGCTATCAAGTATTCCTTTTTCTCGACTTTTATTTCATTTGGACCATACTTATTAAAAAGAACCTTTTGCCCTTCCTTAATTTCCATAGGGACTAATTTTCCGGCAGAAGTTTTTCTTCCCGGGCCAACAGCAATTACTTTTCCCTGCTCGGATCTTTCTTCCCCGGAACTTTCAGGCAAGAGAATACCGCTTTCGGTTTTTTCTTCTCTTTTAATAGGTTCAATTAATACGTGGTCTGATAATGGAATTATTTTCATAATTTTTAAGAATTTAATTTAAAGATGCGACCTTTTTAAAATCAAAACAATTTAGCAGACTCAAAGAGAGAGTGCTAATACACTTTAGATTTTAATCAGTTTCAAAATTGTGTCAACCCCTCACTAAAAAACTATTTTCCTCTTCCGGAAAGATGAGATTTCAAATATTTCCCCGTGTATCCCTTATTGTCCTTTGTAATTTTTTCGGGAGAACCTTCAGAAACAATATACCCTCCTTCTTTTCCTCCTTCGGGTCCCAAGTCAATTATCCAGTCCGCATTGGCAATAAAATCAAGGTTATGCTCAACGATCAAAACGGTGTTCCCTTTTTTGACAAGCTCTTTTAAAATAAAAATCAATTTGTTGATATCGTCCGGATGAAGACCCGTTGTAGGCTCATCAAGAATATACAAGCTTTTCCCCGTGCTTTTTTTGGAAAGCTCGGAAGCCAGTTTTACTCTTTGAGCTTCCCCTCCGGAAAGAGAAGGAGCAGGCTGTCCTAGTTCTAAATATCCCAAACCAACATCGTTTAAAGTTTTCAGTTTTAAGTGAAGAGAAGGGATATTTTTGAAAAACTCCATAGCTTCTTTCACTCTCATCTCTAAAACCTGAGCTATATTTTTCCCCTTATATTCAATTTCCAAAGTTTCTTTATTGTATCTTTTTCCCTTGCATTCCTGGCATTTTACATAAGTATCGGGGAGGAAAAACATCTCTATTTTTAT
Source organism: uncultured Candidatus Saccharibacteria bacterium (assembly GCA_964495335.1). Classification (GTDB taxonomy): domain Bacteria; phylum Patescibacteriota; class Minisyncoccia; order Minisyncoccales; family CAZBVF01; genus CAZBVF01. The sequence continues at coordinate 867 of CAZBVF010000037.1, read as the reverse complement.
TTCACCTTGTCCTTGGCAAGATTCGCATCTTCCTCCTTTGACATTAAAAGAGAACCTTCCAGCATCATAACCCCTTACTCTAGCTTCTTTGGTTTTGGAGAAAATATCCCTTATATGAGAAAAAGCATTGATATAGGTTGCAGGATTGGATCTGGGAGTTCTCCCTATCGGAGACTGGTCAACTAAAACCACTTTATTTATATGTTCGGTTCCTTTTATCTCTTTATATTTTCCGGGAACTTTTTTTGAATTGTAGAATTTTTTCAAAAGTGCTCTTGCCAAAACATCCGAAGCAAGAGAGCTTTTACCCGAACCCGAAACCCCCGTTATGCAAACCATTTTTTCAAAAGGAATCTTAACATTAATGTCTTTAAGATTATGCTCTGAAGCCTTGATAACTTCCAAGTATTTTTTTACATCATCAGATTTTTGCTTTTCAAATTTAACTTTTTTTCTCCCCGAGATATACTCTCCCGTGAGAGTATTGCTTTTTTTAAGATCAGACGGCGTTCCTTGAAAAGTTATTCTTCCTCCTTCTTTCCCTGCTCCCGGTCCTATATCAACAATCCAATCTGCAGAAGAAATCGTTTGGGGATCATGTTCTATGACAACTACCGTGTTGCCTAAGTCTTTTAATTTTTTTAAAGTCTTGATAAGCTTTTCCTGATCTCTGGGATGAAGTCCCACGGAAGGTTCATCAAGAATATACAAAACACCCGAAAGCTTTGATCCTATTTGAGTGGCAAGCCTAATTCTCTGCTCTTCCCCGCCGGAAAGAGTTGAAGCCTGTCTTGACAAGGTCAAATAGTCAAGTCCGACATCTTCCAAAAACTGAAGACGATTGATAATCTCTCTGACAATCGGAAG
>CAZBVF010000036.1:0-1598 GCA_964495335.1 uncultured Candidatus Saccharibacteria bacterium | reverse complement strand
CTGGAAGGGGATGTTTACGGAGTTAAAGTTAGAAAAAAATTAGGATTGAGTGAGAGCGAATGGCCTGAGATTAAAGTTGAAAACCCCGAAAAAACCCATTTAGTCAGAATGGCTATAGAATCTGACGAAAAAGAAAAGTCAAAAACGATATTAGAGGAAATAAGTTCTCTTGTCTTGGAAAATCACAAGGAAGTTGCTGAAGTTAAAAGAGACCTGATAAGAGAAACTATTCTTAACAGAGAAAGTAAAGCAGAAAGCTTGAAAGAAGATATTTCTATTGTCAGAAAAAAAATTGAACCTTTCCAAAAAGACATTGAAAGGATAAACAACAAAATTGAAATAGCAGAAAGAGAAAAAGAAGCTTTGGAAGATAAAGTAAAAAGTTTGGAAGAGCAATTAGTTTATGAACAAACACCGGGAACCCAATATGCTTTATTTAACGCAAAACAAGAGCTTTCTCAAAAAGAAGATGATATAGAAGACCTTTATCTGAGAATCAATTCTCTGGAAGGGAAAATTGAAAATTATAATTCAGAATTGAATTCTCTGGAAAGAGAAATCGAAGACTACAATCTTGAAATAAATTCTCTTGAATCTTCTTTGGAAGAGGCAAAAGATACGGAAGTTATTAGAGAGCCGATTTCTTCTGAAAACCCGGTTAAGCCAAGAAAAATGCTCAATATAGCAATTGCTGGAATATTAGGAATCTTTATTGGAACTTTCTGGGCGTTCGGCAAAGAATGGTGGGAAAACAGCAAGGAAAACATTTAAAAGAAAATCAAATTATAAAACCCCTCTTTTTGAAAAGAGGGGTTTTTAAATATTTTTATCTTTTAACTAAAAGATGATTTAAAGTTTTTAGAATAATTTCAATATCAAGAAGTAAAGATCTGTTTTTAATGTAGTAAAGGTCGTACTTAAACTTCTCTTTTGCTTCAGACACCGAAAGAGAGGCGGGAAAATGGAGCTGGGCCCATCCGGTAATACCCGGCTTTACCAAATATCTTTGGAAATAAAAGGGGATTTCTTCTTCAAATATTCTGCCAAGCATTATCCATTCAGGTCTGGGACCCACTATGCTCAAATCTCCTTTCAGGATTGCCCAAGATTGGGGCAGTTCGTCCAAATGAAATTTTCTCAAAAAACTCCCCACCTTTGTCACTTGTCCTTTTTCTTTCTCTCTCCAGGTTTTAGTGTGTTCTTTTTGATTTGACTTCATTGATCTGAATTTATGTATGATGATCTCTTTTTCTTTTTTCCCTATTCTCACTTGTCTGTAAAAAACGGGACCGGGGCTTTCTATTTTTATCAAAAGAGCGATTAAGGGGAAAATAATTATTGTTATAAAACCAAGAACTATTCCAAAAATAATATCTATTAGTCTTTTAATCTTTTCATAGGCAATCGTTTCCCTTTCTCTTAAATTATCCAGGAACCAAACTTCGTCAATTTGGGAAAGAGGAACTTTTCCTGTAATTCTTTCGTAAAAGTCGGAGAATTTTTCAAAGTTGAAATAGGGTAAATATTGGTAAAGTTTTTTTGCTAATTTGGGATAATGGTTGAGATTTAAAGAAGTGACTATTGTGTAGTTTTTTTCT
>CAZBVF010000035.1:0-7931 GCA_964495335.1 uncultured Candidatus Saccharibacteria bacterium | reverse complement strand
AAAAGTTTATTTGCTATTTCTTTTGCATAACTTTTATGAGGATTTCCTATGGGTATTATCCATATTTGTTCGGGAGAAAGCCATAAGGGGAATGCTCCTCCGTAATGTTCTATTAAAACCCCAATAAATCTTTCGAGTGATCCCAGCAAGGCTCTATGTATCATAAAGGGAGTATGTTTTTCTCCGTCTTCTCCCCAATAATTCATATCAAATCTTGATGGAAGATTAAAATCAAACTGAATGGTTGAGAGTTGCCATGGTCTTCCTAGGGAATCGTTTACTTTAACGTCTATTTTAGGACCGTAAAAAACTGCTCCTCCCACATCATAAACAAAATTACTGTATCCGATTTCTGATAAAGCGTTTTTAAGCTCTTTTTCTGCTTTTTCCCAATTTTCATCTCCTCCTATAAATTTTTCTTTATTCTCTGGATCTCTGACGCTCAAATTCATTTCAAAGTTTTTGAATCCGAAAGTATTAAGGATGTAAAGGGTTAATTTCAAAGCTTCTAGTATCTCTTGGTGCAATTGATCCGGAGTGCATAAAATATGTGCATCATCTTGAGTAAAACCCCTTACCCTTGTCAGTCCGTGAAGAACTCCTGATTTTTCATATCTGTAAACTGTTCCCATCTCTGTCCACCTTATCGGAAGATCTCTGTAACTTCTTCTTTTACTTTTATACATTTGAATATGAAAAGGGCAATTCATTGGCTTTATCATGTATTTTTCCTCTTCAACTCCGAAAGGATCATACAGGTTTTCTTTATAGAAATCTAAGTGGCCCGAGTGTTGCCATAATTTTAAAGAAGCGATGTGAGGAGTTGAAACCGGCTCATATCCTCTTTTCAAGTAAGTATTAAAGGCAAAATCCATTACTAATTTTCTTAACATTGCTCCCTTAGGCAACCATAAGGGCAGGCCGGGGCCTACTTCTTCGTCAAAAGTGAAAAGCTCAAATTTCTTTCCCAAAACTCTATGATCTCTTTTCTCAGCTTCTTCCTTGTTTTTAATATATTCTTGCAGCTTTTCTTTGGATTCAAAGGCTACTCCATATATTCTTGTCAGCATGGGGTTTTTTTCATTTCCCAGCCAATAAGCGCCTGATATTTTAACTAGCTTGAAAGTGTTGAAAGAAATTTCCTTGGTAGACTGGACATGGGGACCCTTGCAAACATCGGTAAAGTCACCGGAGGTATATATAGTAACCTCATCTTCTTCCAGATTTTTAATTATTTCTAATTTATAAGGCTGATCTTTAAAAAGATCTTCAGCTTCTTTTTTGGGAATAACCTTTTTTTCAAAAGCAATGTCTTTTTTTAAGATTTCTTTCATCTTCTTTTCTATTTTTGGAAGATCATCTGTACTAATAGGTTCTTTTAGCTCGAAATCGTAATAAAAACCGTTTTCAATAGAAGGACCTATCCCGAATTTAGTTTCCGGATAAAGCTGTTTTATCGCTAGTGCCATTATATGAGAAAGAGAATGGCGTATCGATTCTATTTTTTTTGATTCTTTTTCCATATTATTCTTCAATTATTTCTTCTATTTCTTCTGCAATTATTTTAGGGTTATTGTCTTTCCAGTCAATTTTTCCCGAGATCAAAGCAATTTTATTTTCTTTCAGAGCAGAATAACTTTTTTCTACGATTGAAGGAAAAACTATTATTTCAATCTTACCAGTTAAATCTTCAGCTTTCAAGAAAAACATGGGATTTCCTTTTTTTGTGATAATTTTTTTCAAGCTTGACATAACAACCCCAACTCTAATTCTCGTTATCCTTCCTTTCAAATTTTCTTCCGTTATCTCTTTAATATTAGATATTTTTATTTTTCCGGGAGAAGATAAGTGTATTTTTTCAAACGATTTTTGATATCTGTCCAAGGGATGGCCTGAGACATAAAGGCCTAAGAGTTCTTTTTCCCATTTTAATTTTTCTTTTTGGGAGGCGGGTTTTGTCTCTCCAAACTTTATTTTGGATTCAAAGCTCGTTTTCTCAAAAAGCCCTTTTTGTCCGTTTATTTTTGTTTTATGATTTTCCCTTGATTTTTCAAGAAGCATTCCCATATTGGAGATAATCTTGTTTCTTTCTTCTATCTTGTCAAAAGCTCCTGCTTTAGCCAAGCTTTCCATTGATTTTTTATTTAAATCCTTGCAACTTATTCTTGAAATAAAGTCTTCCATTGATTTGAATTTTCCGTTTGCTTTTCTTTCCTGGACAATGTTTTCTACAATATTATTGCCGACGTTTTTTATAGCTGATAGCCCGAACCTTATTCTGCCGATTGAACCGGTTTTTATTGTTTCTCTCTTTTCAGATTCCGGTACTACGGAGAAGTTTCTGAAACTTTCATTTATATCGGGAGGGAGTACTTCTATCTTCATCTTTTTGCATTCTTCTATAAGGATTGAAATTCTGTCCAGATCGTTTCTTTCTGAAGTTAAAAGACAAGCCATAAATTCTAGAGGATAATGAGCTTTGAGATAAGCTGTCTGGTAAGCTATTAAAGAATAGCATGCGCTGTGAGATCTGTTAAAACCGTATCTTGCGAAAGGAATTACCCATTGCCATATTTTTTGAGATACTTCTTTGCTGATCCCGTTTTTTTTCATTCCGTCAATAAATTTTTTCTTTTGGGAAGTTAAAAGAGATTTTATCTTTTTCCCAACAGCTTTTCTTAAAATGTCTGCTTCTCCCAAGCTAAACCCTGCAAGCTCTTGGGCAATTTTCATTAATTGTTCTTGGTAAATGCATATACCGTGAGTCGATTCCAATATTGATTTTAATTTTGGATGAATGTAGTTTACCTTTTCTCTTCCTAGTTTACGATTGATATAAGTGGGAATGAATTTAATTGGTCCGGGTCTGTAAAGAGCCACCATGGCGATGATGTCTTCAAGGGAAGTTGGTTTTAATTGTTTTAAATATCTTTGAAATCCTGCAGACTCCAATTGGAAAATTCCAATTGTTTCTCCTTTTTGAAGAAGTTTGTATGTTTTTTTGTCATCGGTAGGTAATTTTTCAATGTTTATTCCTTTGTGGTGGATGGCATATATCATTTTCAAAGTATCTTCAATGATAGTTAGGTTTTTCAATCCTAAAAAGTCCATTTTCAAGTGCCCTAAATCTTCAATTGCATGCATTTCGTACTGGGTAATAATTGCCCCGTCGTTTTGAGTTGGATGTTGCAAAGGAACACTTTCTGTTAGAGATTCTTTTGAGATAACAACTCCGCATGCGTGAGTTGAAGCATGCCTTGCCACACCCTCTAGCTTTTTTCCTAAGTCTATCAGTTTTTTTGCTTTTTGGTCAGAATGGTAAAGTTGCCTGAACTCGGTAATTTCGGAAAGAGTTTTTTCTAAATTAAAGCTGAAAGGAATCATTTTGGCAATTTTATCACAATAACCATAGGGATAGTTCAGCACTCTTCCAACGTCTCTTATTACCATTCTTGCAGCCATGGTTCCGAAAGTGATTATTTGAGCAACTTTATCCTCTCCGTATTTTTGAGCAACATAATGTATTACTTCATCTCTTCTTCTGTCTGCGAAATCAAGATCAATATCAGGCAAACCCGCTATCCTTTCGGGGTTTAAGAATCTTTCAAAAAGAAGGTTGTATTTTAAAGGATCAACGTTGGTTATGTTTAAAATATATGAGACTATAGATCCTGCCGCAGAACCTCTGCCGGGTCCAACTACAATTCTTTTTTCTTTTGCCCAATTTACAAAATCTTGGACGATAAGAAAGTAAGAAGAAAATCCCATTTGTTTTATCATAGAGAGTTCATATTCCAGTCTTTTTTTAACTTCTTGTGTTGGTTTTGGATATTTATCCTTTATTTTCTTTTGGCAAAGATCTTCTAGGTACTGATCGGGAGTAGTTTCTTTGGGGACCTTGAAGTAGGGTAATCTTGTTTTTCCCAACTCAATCTCAAAGGAGCACATTTCTTTTATTTTCTGGGTATTCTCAATTGCTTGCGGTGTTTCTTTAAAGTCATTTATCATTTCCTCCGGGCTTTTTAGGGAAAAATCATCTATTTTCATTGTTGTTCTTTCGGGATCATTAGGGTCGGATCCGGTATTTATCATCATCAAGATATCTTGAGCTTCAGCATCTTCTTTTTCCAAATAATGAGTATCGTTTGTAGCTACAACAGGAATATCCAATTTTTTAGAAAGGGAAATCAAAGATTCGTTTACCTTTTTTTGTTCTTTTATATTAGGATGATGTTGAAGTTCTAAATAGAAAGAATCTTTTCCGAAAAGTTCTTTGTAGTGAAGCGCTAATTTTTCTGCTTCTTTCATTTTTTTACTCAAAATTAATCTGGGAATTTTTCCCTGAAGGCATCCGCTCAAACATATTAAGCCTTCGGAATGTTTTTTAAGTATCTCATTGTCAATTCTCGGTTTGTAATAAAATCCTTTAAGGTGGGATTCGGTGACCAATTTAACTAAGTTTTCATATCCTTTTTTGTTTTTTACTAAAAGAGGAAGATGGTATCTTTTATTGTCTATATTAGGTCTTTTATCTTCCATTCTTTCGTTAGCCACATACATTTCGCATCCGATAATAGGCTTGATTCCTTTCTCCTTTGCCTTTTTATAGAATTCTATTGCACCATAAAGAACTCCATGGTCGGTTAAAGCCATGGAGTCCATCCCAAGTTTTTTGGCGTGATCCAGAAGCCCGTCTATTTTTGCCAGTCCGTCAAGCAGAGAATAGTGACTATGTACGTGTAAGTGGGTGAATTTCATGAAAAATTTATGCCGACATTAAACCGGCTTTTTAAAAAATCTTATTAAAAGTGCTTCTAGGGAACAGGATTCGAACTATCATCATCTTGAGAAGCCCAAAAATGAGATAAGTTCAATGTTTTTGTAACGAAATTGTAGCCGTAGGCTACATTGAGGAGCAAAAACGAAGAAATTAGCCATTTCTGGACTTCCCTTCAGGCGTCAAGATTTTACCTCATCTGCTTCGTTTTTCTTCGTCGGCGATACCTATAGCATCGCCTCCTCAGAATAATCCTTGCATCTGAAGTAAAATCTTGGCGCTCAAGGGATGACAGTTTGAACCCTGCTCCCTTAATTAAGAATCTTCCTTTATTATCCTTTTGTATTTTGTCTCTTTCAAATCAAGACCGCCTCTAATTAGAGAGTTTCTCGTGATTATTAAGTTTGCTATGCAAGCTTTTTCCAATTCTACGACTCCTTGGATCGAAGAAACAGAAAGGTCTAAGCTACCCTCAATAAAGGATTGTTTCAGCTCAACTCTTCCCTGAACGATTGCTTTGTTTAAATAAAGGTCTCCTGCTATGGGGAGATTGTCGTGAACGGTATTTTTAATTATTACTTTGTTTAAATTAATATTTCCGAAAACTTGAGACTTTGAAAGGCTTAAAAATCCGTTGACTTCCAGCCCGTGAAAATCTAAAGATCCGTTTATTTTACTTCCAACCAAATTCATTATTTTCTCCGCACAAGCATAGCTTAAATTAAAATCTCCATTTAGCTCTCCTCCGCCGAAATAAAAAGTTCTTTTTATGGTAGCTCCTCTCATATTCAGGTCTCCGTTAATCTTAACGTTTCCCAAAGAAGAGTGTCCCTTGATGATAGAGTTTTCAAGATCGAGTCCTACTTTTATCTCTTTGTCCATGAAAAAAAGTCCTGACAAAGTTTTGCCCCTGAAGTCAGCAGGACGATTATCCATCTCAGCTTCTCTTATTTCATTTTTTATCTCTTCTTGACTGAGTACTTTTTCCATGAATTTTTTATTATTACTTTATTATAAACAATTATTATTCCAATGACAATGATGTTAAAATAGATTAATGAAACCAAGCCTTTATCAAGAAAAAAAATTGTTTAAAAAAGGATATGATTTGATAATTGGAATAGATGAAGCCGGGAGAGGTCCTTTAGCAGGTCCTGTTGTTGCTTGTGCTGTGGCAATAGATTTTAAAAAGTTAAAAGAAAAAAGCCTTTTTAGCTTAATTAAAAAAGAAGCTGATGATTCCAAAAAACTTTCTGTAAAAAAAAGAGAAAGATTGTATAAGTTAATAAAAAAATGTCCGGGAATATTATGCGGGAAAGGGAGGGTTTCAGAAAAAATAATTGATAAAGTTAATATTCTTGAAGCTACTAAAATAGCGATGGCAAGAGCGGTAAAAAACTTAAAAACAAAGAGAGGCAAATTAAAAATTAAAAAAGAATGCTTAATTATAGACGGAAACATTAAAATTAATGTTTCTTCCGAGCAAAAATTGATTATTGGGGCAGATAAAAAAGTTTTATCTTGTGCATTGGCCAGTATTATGGCTAAGGTGTCCAGGGACAAAATGATGATGAATTATCATATCAAATATCCCTTTTACGGTTTCAACAGACACAAAGGATACCCAACGAAATTTCACAGAAAAATGATTAAAAAAAATGGATCTTCAGTTATCCACAGAAAAACTTTTTCTTTAATGAAGTCAAGTGGTAAAATAAAATAATGAATATGAAGTTTTTTTTCTTCCCAAACAACAATAGCTCAAAAGGATCCGCATTTCTTGCCTTTCTTGTTTCTGCGGCGATTATTCTTATTATTGCTTTTAGTCAACAATCAAAACCGGAACCGGATTCAAATAATTTTCCTCCAGACCCTCCAGATCCCCCAGAAAATGGTCACTATCATCCTAGTCCTTCTCCTTCTCCCAGTCCTTCTCCTGACAACAGAGATCCCAATGCTAGATTTTCTTGTAATATAGCAGATTGCTCTGCTTATGGGGGATCTACTGATCCTTCCTTAATTCTAGAGAATGAATCTACGGATCCTAATGGAAAAAGCGATATAGCAAAATCGGAATGGGAAATTCTTGATTACAGCGGGGGAAAATTAGATTGTCCGGACTTGTGTGATTATCCTGTCCAAAGCCGTTTGCTTTCCGCGGGAGACTATAGGGTGGAACTTACTGTTACAGATAAAGCTGGGGAATCAGATAGCTTTAGAAAAAGCATTAGAATTAAAGAGGATGTTATAGCTGACTTTGATTGTTCTTTAAACGAAGAGGGCCCTTGGCAGAGCTGCAATGAGTTTAAAGGAATCCAAGAAGAAAGAGCTTATTTCAAAAATACTTCTGATTTATCTGAAAGTGCAACCGGAGTTTCTTCCTGGATATGGAAGCTTAATGACATTCCTTTTTCTTCGGGAACTGGAGAAGTTACTATTTCTTCTGCTCTTATCTCTGACAGGTCGAACACTGTTGAATTAAAAATAACAGATAATAAAGGAAGGACTGACTCTACTTCATATAACTTTGAAGGAAGGCTTCCCTTGCCAAGTTGGCAAGAAGTGGGTTCTTAAACACTTATGCAATCATTTAAAACATTCAAAAACTTAAAAGATCTTTTAATAGTAATTGCTTTAATTGTTCTAGCAGGTATTATTTTCTGGCACATAGGAAACTATTTCTACCATCTTCTGCCCCAGCAGGTATTGATAATCACCAAAGAGCCTGTTTATGAGTCAAAAAGTACTCTGAGCCTTGCTATAAAGAATGTAATGCCAAACAACATATGTTTTTCTTCTTGCTACCCTTATTATCTTGAAGTGAAAACCGACAAGTGGAAAACCTATGAATACTACGAATCTTGTCCTAATCCTGACTTGATTGAAAGCTGTATTGAACCTGATTATGCCAGATTCTTTTCAATAGACTTGCCCGATCTTTCTCCCGGACTTCACAGGATAAGAGTTCCCGTCACCATTGCGGGAAGAGCAGGGGAAGAGTTCCAGATGGATAAAATTTATTACTCAAATGAGTTTATTATTAGGTAAGGTTTTTTAAAAGCGCATAATTTCATTTTATGCGTTTTTTGTTTTTAGCTATTGAACTTTTTTTATTTTCTGTTAATATGAGAATGGCGTTATTATTATGGCTGTA
>CAZBVF010000034.1:0-20816 GCA_964495335.1 uncultured Candidatus Saccharibacteria bacterium | reverse complement strand
AATTGCAGCCATAGTAACAGGTAACTGTACGAAGTAAACACCTTTAAAATTCGTAGAAATCCCATTTGGAAAATATTTCTTGATTTGCTCTGGTTTAATAGCAGGTATAGCTACCTCAATGATTAGAACAATATTATTTACAAGAGACGATTGGTATTTTTGTTCTTTCTCTTTTATACATTTCAAAATACTTTTTTCCCTTTCTTTGTCCGTCATAGCCTTACCCAAGACAAAAACGGGTCTAAATTTTGGAACATTCGATTGACCATATTTATAAAAAGTGCCATCTCGGTAAGCTACATTCTGAATATACACTTTTTTATCAAGTTTTTTTGAATAAAGAATCACGTCCACATGTGATTGTTCATCATCAAAACTATTGTCTATCACAAAATCAAGATCTGTTTCTTGATTTAAGAAGTTTAAGAAAAATTTTACATTATTTATTTCTCGTTCTCTCATTTTTTTGTTGGTCAGTTAGGTATTATTAAATAAGTAAATGGCCAAAGTAATAATCGTCTGGAAGTGTGAGAAGTGTAGACTTTGGTTCCAATTCTCTCATGGTGTCTTTCGGCGGTAACCTATTTGTATTAGGTAGTGCTAGTTCATAACTATAGTAATAGTAAGTAATAATTAAGAGTGCGCCAAGTGCGTTAATAGCGTTTTTAAGCGTTGCCTCATTAAAATGAGTATCTCTGTGGTGTTTTACGTTGTTATAACTGCACCACCATAGAGGATTATCATTGCTAGGATCCGACCAATTATCCCACGGCTTAAATGAAAGGCCGTAGCGACTCACGAATACTTCAACGGTTGGCAAATTCGGAAGTTTGGATACAAGAATAGATCGATAATCATTTATATTGTCTCGTTTTGTGGCGGATTGGAAGCGTTCGCAAAGCAACTTTGCTATAACATCTACCTCAGATGAAGCAGCGAAAAGAAGATGTGCTAATTCTATTGAATAAACATCAAAATTTTGCTCGCAAAATTCCACATAGCGAGAAACATTCTCGAGGTCTTTTTCGAGAGCAATAAAATAATTCCAGTGTATTTTGCTTTTCGTTGTTTGGATCATAATGATTTCCCTGATTTTTTTGTTGAATAGATCATAATTCAAAAACCTTTAATGTATTATAGATTTGAAAATCATTTTTAATTCCTTCGGAATTGCTAAATTACCTTTTTGGATTTTTTTTGCAATCTGTATAGCGTCATTTATTTTAAAGTGTTTCTTCTTTATCTCGTTCTGAAAGTAGTCCTCGATACTGCCATTTTTAAGAATACTAATGTTTGTAATTCCTTTAACTTCTTTTTTCTTATCAAGATCCACAATTCCAGATGATTTAATCTTCCATTTATCAAGAAATTGTTTGTTCTTCTTAATTCCCCCCGTTTGTTGAGTGTTTATTATTTCTATTACTAGAGGCTTTAGTGTATTAGACTGCATATTGTCCAAAATACTTTTGTAAATTATTTGGTCCACATCTCCTTCAACCATAATAACTCTATCGGAAAAAAAGATTTTTGTATTGTTAAATATGTTTACTAACATGAATAACTCATACTCTTTTTGGGTAAGTGCTTGTGGGGGTACAACTTTACTATTTTCTTTATGTAAATAAACTCGAAATACATTATGAATACTATCCGTAGTAATAAAATATGGAGAATGGGTAACAATTAAAAATTGGATTCCCCTTGTTTTAACAAAATCATTAAATAATTCCAATAAGACATGTTGCCATCTAGGGTGTAGATGCAATTCGGGTTCATCTATAATAATTACCCCATTTTTAATATTTGAAGAAAAAATACCCAAAAGAAAATTTAAAATCTCTTTTTCGCCGCTGCTAGCTTTGGATATATCCAGATGTCCCCCGCTCTGTTTTACAAGATATCCTTCATATATGTTTTTCTCTTTATTTACAGGAGAATAACTGAAATCCTTGTATCCCAATTTTTCTACATATTTTTTAACAAATTTTATTTCTTCTTGTCTTTTAAACTTCCCAATATTGTCATCTAAATACCTAAGTTTTTTTGCAAAATTATAGTTAGCTAAATCAAAAGATGATGAAATTGTTTTCGAATCGCTTTTTATAATTTTTTCACCTAAAGCTGACTGGTTTACTTCAGGAAGTGACACTTGTAAATTGGTTGATTGGAAAGCTCTGTAGGGAGAAAAATAAGATATCGGAGAAAATAAAGTATTTATTTTTTCTTTGTCTACTGAAGCCTGTTGATTAAATTCTTCAACCAACAGTTTAAAAAAATTAAAAAACTTGAGATAAACAAAGAAGCACCTTTCGTGAACATTAAGTGATGACTCATTTATATGTTTGTTGTTTGATATAGAAAAAATTAACTCTTTTCCACGCAAAGATTTTAAATCAAAACCTTCAAAGTTTTTTTTAAAATTATCAACATACTTTGATCTAAATTCTGACACTTCAAAGTTGGGCAGTCTCTCTTTTGTTTCTAAGATGGTTTTTATGTTTTGAATATCCTCTTCTTCTGGATAAAAGGAGATCGTCAATATCTGTTCATCGCCTTCTTTGTTGGTGTGCTTTTCTAAAAAATTATCGATAGGATCAAGGATTTGGTGTCTTTCTTCAAAAGTTTTTCTCTTAATTCTGTTGTTTTCATCGGTTTCGATTTTTATTCTCCATGGTTTAATAAAAAAATAATTCAAAGTATAATTTAAAATGTCAAGAAAATTACTTTTTCCCCCACCGTTAGATCCAATAAATATATTTAATTCATTTGTAAAATTAATCACCACTTCTTCACCAAAACTTTTTACATTTTTTATAGAAAATTTGTTTATATTCATAACTCTTTCTTAATTTCCTCTAAAATTTTAGTAATTTTCTTTTCAGCACCTGCGATACTCTCCATAACTTCCTTTGGGTCTTTATGATCGACCTTTGCATTACCATTTGGGTTCTTGAAATCCAAGTTGTAATTACGATTCTCTATTTCTTCCATTGAAACTTTCCACGCAAACTCATTTTCAGTACGCTTCTTCCACCATTTACGGATAGGGTCAAATTCTTCGTGGGTTATCCCTCTATTTTTGGTGTATTGTTTCATTCCTTCAGGGAGCGGTAATTGATAGTACCAGATTTCTTTTGTTGGCTCGCCTTTTTTAAAGAAGACAAGGTTAGTATTTACCCCCGCGTACGGATTGAATACACCCTGCGGTAAGCGCACAACAGTGTGCACGTTACATTCTTTAAGCAATTTTTCTTTGATTTTTGTTGCCGCACCCTCGCCAAATAAAACGCCATCAGGTAAAACAACACCCGCACGACCACCGTCTTTGAGCATGTGCACAAACAAAACGAGAAACAAAAGTGCTGTTTCTTTCGTTCGCATTTCGCTCGGGAAGTTTTTTTCCGTACCGTCTTTTACCGAAGCGCCAAATGGAGGATTTGCAACGATTACATCCACCCTATCTTTTGGTGTATATTCGGTAAGCGGGCGGGAGAGCATGTCATCACGGCGAATGTTATCAGGCACCTCAATTCCATGAAGAATCATATTAGTAATAGCAAGAAGATGTGGAAGTGATTTGAGCTCTACACCGTGAATTGAGTCACGCAGTTTCTTTTCATCATCCTGGTTTTTTACATAGTGCTCTCGTACATGTTCAAGCGTATTTACTAGAAAACCTCCAGTACCACAGGCAGGATCAAGCACTTTTTCACCAAGTTTTGGGTCAATAACGTCAACGATAAAACGTGTGAGCGGACGCGGCGTGTAAAACTCCCCGTAATTACCAGCACCTTGGAGATCTTTCAAAAGCTTTTCGTAAATATCATTTAAGAGATGGCGGTCAGATGATTTATTAAAATCAGCTTCGTTAATTTTATTCACTACCTGGCGAATAAGCGTGCCTGACTTCATATAGTTGTAAGCATCCTCAAAAGCCGAGCGCACTAAGAGCCCTCTCCTATCGTCAGAAGAAGCGGCAAGGTTTTTAAGTCCTGGAAAAAGTTTTTGGTTAATAAAATCCAAAAGCTCGTCACCCGTGATCCCCTCTGGATTTTCCGCCCAGCTTCTCCAGCGAAGTTCTTCTGGAATCGGTGAACGATATTTTTTGTCTCGTAATTCATAGTATTTTTCTTGGTCATCAAAAAACTTAAGGAAAAGCATCCATACAATCTGCTCAATGCGCTGACCATCGCCGGCAACACCCTGATCTTTTCGCATTATGTTTTGAAGTGATTTGATGAGATTATCTAAAGCCATATAAGTGTTTAATTAAAAGCGTACAATTTTTCTTGCAATTCTTTGAGAGCGCCGAAATATTGATCTCGACCACCAAAAATTTCATTGACGATTTCAACAGGCGTGCCGATCTCGCTAAACGGCGACACTTCCAAATCACCAATACTATCAATAGCAACACTCCCCTGATCAGCATATTTATCTAAAAGCGCCTCGATTACTTGCCGTGCCTTACCTTCATATTTGACAAAGTAATCCTCTTTACGGAGCGCAGCGACACGCTCCGAACGAGTAAGAGGTTTCTTGTTGTACGCTATATGCAGAATTAAATCAAACACATCCACATTCAAACCAACCTCTTTCTGGAGCTCTTCAAGGGGAATACCTTTACTCTCAAGCTCTTTGACAATAGCATCTTTACGCTCCGTTTCTGACCATTTCTCTAAGAACCTATCAAGAGTTGGCATAGTACCAAGGATTTGTTTACGAGAATAGTCGGTAAGATTTTCAGCAATGAGCTTACCTGTCTTTGAGTCAATATAGTGAATCATCTTTGTTGCCACATTGAATTCAACGCCCTCGGTGATGACAACCTTCTTTCTTTTTTCGTCCTCCTCTTGAGTCGGGTCAAAAATAATTTCTTCCTGCGGGTTTTCTTCTTTTATCTCACTTGGATCAACTGTTTCTTCTTCAATGTGATCCTTGATGCTTTCTTTATTCTTCGGTTCATAGATTTTTACTGGCTCGCCATCGAAATCAGAATCCGCGAAAAGTCGAGTGACACCACGAAAGTCCATAATTGTGAAATAAAATTTATCAAATTCCTCGTTGATACGAGTACCACGACCAATAATCTGCTTGAATTCACTCATTGAATTAATTGGCGCATCAAGCACAATAAGCTTACAAGTTTGCGCATCAACTCCTGTGGTAAGTAACTTTGATGTGGTAGTAATCACAGGATATGGCGACTCAGGATTTATGAAGTTTTCAATTTCCTTCTTACCTTCTTCGTTGTCGCCCGTAATACGCACTATATAGCGGTGGTTTTGATTTACCTGTTCAGCATTTGCGTTCACGAGTTCCTCACGCATACGCTCAGCATGATCAATATCCACGCAAAAAATAATAGCCTTTTGCATTAAATCGGTGTCTTGCATGAATTCAGTTATTTTTTGAGCAACAAGCTGAGTACGATTTTTGATAATAATATTTTTATCATAATCAGAAACATTATATACCCGATCTTCAATAGGATTCCCTTGCTCATCCCGCACAAGCTCATTCGGCCTCCATTCAATATCTTTGTCGAGTACATAACGAATAACTTTATACGGTGCTAAGAAGCCATCCTCGATTCCCTGTTTAAGCGAGTAAGTATAAACTGCTTCACCAAAGTACTCCTGCGTACTTACATCTTTTGTTTCCTTTGGTGTAGCAGTAAGACCTATTTGTGTGGCCGATCCATAGTACTCAAGAATTTCACGCCAGATAGCATTTTCTTTCGCACTTCCACGATGGCATTCATCAATAATAACAAGATCAAAGAAGTCGGGAGAAAATTGTTTGAAAAGTTTACTTTGCTCCTCAACACCAGTGAGGCCTTGATAGAGTGCTATATAAACTTCATAAGCTGGATCAGCGATTCGCTTTTCTATTTTCGTCATCTTATCGCCGAAATAGCGAAAATCACCCTGCATCGTTTGTGTAGCAAGCGCCGTACGGTCAACTAAAAAAAGGATCCGCTTCTTTTTTCGTGCTTTCCAAAGACGCCAAATAATTTGAAAGGCGGTATAGGTTTTACCTGTACCCGTTGCCATAACAAGTAAAATACGATTTTGTCCTCGTGCAACCGCTTCCACAGCACGATTAATAGCAACTCGTTGATAATAGCGAGGAGTATGGGAAGTAAGACTTCGGTAATAATCTTGCAACACTGTTTCTTCTACTTCTTGTGTAAACTGTTTTTGTTTTTTGTACCTTTGGTATAATTCGTCAGGGCTCGGGAAACTATTAGGTAAAATTTCTTTTTCAATATCACCTTCTTTTTTTAGGCGATCATGTTCAAGAAAACTAGAGCCATTCGAGCTATACACAAAGGGAATGTCGAGCGCTTCGGCATAATTAAGCGCTTGTTGCATTCCATCGCCCGCTGAATGATTAGCATCCTTTGCTTCAATAAGGGCGATCGGAAAATCACTTTTGTAATAAAGAATATAGTCCGCCCGCTTCTTTTCTCCTCTGGAGATTATTTTACCACGTACATTAATTCTTCCCGCAGTAAAAGAAACTTCCTCACGAATTTGACTACTTAAATCCCACCCAGCTTGAGTTAACGCTGGAGTAATAAATTGTGTACATATATCTCGTTCTGAAAAATCTTTATGGATCTTCATGATATTTATTTCATTAAATCATTAATAAAAAAACCACTAAAAAAATAAGTGGTTTGATTTAATTGCCATCTATTTAATTTTGAAAAATTTGAAAACTTTTTAGGAAGCATTATTGCTTTATAGAACAAGAAACAGAAGGAATCAAGTAAAAATTAGTTCGGATAAGCACTAATTGGCTGCCGGGCTTGGATTCGAACCAAGATTAAATGCTCCAGAGGCATCCGTCCTACCGTTAGACGACCCGGCATTAAACCTTCAAATATTTCTTGATTGCAATGGAGCTTCCGAACACCTCTATTCCAATTCCAACAGCTAATTGAAGACCGAGAATCAAAAACAGGTTTTCAATAAAAAATTGCAGAAGATTAAATCCTCCCAAAGAAGACTGTATCCCGCTGTTAAATACCAGAATAACCAAAAAGAACAAAAAGAAAGTAATCAAGGAAGAAATTATTCCTATCATTATTCCTTGTACTATGAAAGGGCCTTTTATGAAAATATTGGAAGCTCCAATCATTTTCATAATCCCTATTTCCTGTTTGGAAGTATAGACAGAAAGATGGATTTGATTGAAAGCAACCAAAATAGCAATTATTCCCAAACCAATGCTGAGGACTATACCGAATCTGTTAACTTGAGACTTAATAGAAGAAAGTTTCTCCAAAACAGGCTTTTTCTCATAATAGTCAACTTTGTATATGGAAGATTTGTAAGAACTGTTATCTAAAGAAGTGATTATATCCTCATACCTGGAAGAATCAAAAGCTTTAACATTTAAAGAAGCCAAGAAAGGATTAAGGCCCAACTCATCTAAAGATTCCATTAAAGCAGGGTTGTCTTCATGCCTTTCTTTGAAGTTTTGAAACGCCTGTTCCTTAGAAACATAGTCTACGTTTTCAACCACGGACATTGAAGAGATTTTATCTGAAACCTCTTCAATCTCTTCTTGAGAAGAGTTTTCATTGAAATAGACGCTGACATCAAACTTCTCTTCAACGCTCTTCATCAAAAACTGGGATACAGGCTGGAAAAGATAAAGAAGGGTTATTAAAGAAATAACAATGACCAAGATAAAAACAGAAGCGGTTGTAGATTCCGGATTTCTCTTGAAAGTTTTTGTCCCTAATTTGAATATTCTTTTAAAAAATCTCATATGTTTTTATAAAATGAATCTTCCTTTTTTCTCATCCCTTATAACTCTTCCGTCTTCAAGGGTAATCACTCTTTCTTTCAGATTATCGATTACTTCCTTGTCATGGGTTGAAAGAATAACGGTATTGCCTAGCTTGTGAAGCCTCTTTAAAAGATTAATTATACCTTGAGTGTGATAAGGGTCAAGATTCCCGGTCGGTTCATCAGCCAAGATAACCTTGGGACGATGCGCAATAGCTCTTGCAATAGCGGCTCTTTGCTGTTCTCCTCCGGAAAGCTGATAAGGAAATTTGTTCTCCTTTCCTTCCATTTCCACTATTTCCAAAATTTGAGGAATCTCTTTTGAAATAACATTTTCTGACTTTTCCGTTAATTCCATGACATAAGAAATGTTCTCATAAACGGTCTTGGAAGGAATAAGCTTGTAATCCTGGAATATAACGCCTATTTCCCTTCTTAAATCACATATTCTATCTTCTCTTATTTGGGAAACATCTGTTCCTTCAAAGAATATCTTCCCTTCGGTAGGTTTTTCAATGGCTAAAAGAAGCTTGAGCAAAGTTGTCTTCCCTGCTCCTGATTTGCCCACAATACAGACAAATTCATTGTCCTCCACATCAAAAGATGCTTCTCTCAAAGCAAAAATTTGGTTGGGATATACCTTGCTAACTTTTTGAAAATTAATCATTTTTTTTAAATCTTATTTCAGCTTCTATGAACTGATCTATTTCACCATCAAGAACATTTTCCACATTAGAGGTTTCAACACCTGTTCTCAAGTCTTTTACCAGCTTGTAGGGATGGAAAACATAATTTCTTATCTGGCTCCCCCATTCTATGGAAACAGAATCACCTTTTAATTTATTTGCTTTTTTCTCTTCTTCTTTTTTTCTTAAGATATAAAGCTTTGAATAAAGCATTTTCATTGCAGTCTCTCTGTTCTTTCCTTGAATTCTTTCATTCTGGCAAGAAACAACAATTCCCGAAGGCAAATGAGTAATTCTTACAGCCGATTCTCTCTTGTTAACATATTGACCTCCCGGACCGGAAGCTCTGTAAAAGTCCATTCTTATATCTTCCGGCTTCACTTCTATCTCTTCTTCATCTTTGGATATCTCGGGAAGAACTTCAACTAAAGCAAAGGAAGTATGCCTCAAGCTTTGAGATGAGAAAGGAGATATTCTCACAAGTCTGTGAACTCCGCTTTCTTTTTTTAAAAATCCGTAAGCATATTTCCCTTTTATCTCCAGGGAAACCTGTTTTGTTCCGGTTCTCCCTTCGCTTCCAACGTCTCCGAATGAATGGCTAATTATTTTTTCCTCAAATCCCCTCTTTTCGCAATATCTTTGATACATTCTTAGCAATATACTCGCCCAATCTTGAGCATCCTGCCCTCCTGCTCCGGAATAAATAGAAAGAATGGCATTTCCCTTGTCGTATTTGTCTGAAAGGAAGACTTTAAACTCTTCCTTGTTAATCTCTTCTTCAATCTCGGATATTTTCTCTTCCAATTCCTTTTCCAGGGATTCGTCTCCGGAATCAACCAATTCCCCTAACTCATCAATCTCTTTTTTAAAATAGTCCCAAGTTTTAGTTTCTTCTTCCAAGTCCGATATTTCTTTACTTATCTTAACAGCTTTATCTTTATCCTCCCAAAAAGAAGGATCTTCAGCTTCTTTCTTCAATCTATTTAATCTTTTTCTTCTCTCGGGTAAGTCAAAGACAGTCCTTCAGATGAAGGATTTTTGATTTCAACTGTTCAATTTTTTCAGATAAAGCTTTCATGTGTTAATAGTTTAAATTTAACATAAAATGAGGTTCAAGTAAATGAAGTATTTTAAAAGGCTCTTTCTTAGTGAAAGAGCCTTTGTAAATTAGTGCTCCCGGGAATTCCTTGGGAGAGGTGGAAAAGATATAAGAATATCTTTTAAATCCCGAGAGCTCTTTTGTCTTTTAAAGAAGTTAAAGGACCAAGATTTATGGTATCAGATAAAAGAAAACATGTCAATAGGCGTTCAAGTCATTTACCTTTTAGCCAAGGCAAAGCTGCTTCCAGAAAATGGAAAAATCCAACATATTCTCTTTTAGAAGAATATCTTTTTTTAAAGATAACCTCTTTCAAAGAACTGATCACGTTATCTTCTTTAAAATCTTTGGAAGAAATTTCAACTCTTGATGTGCCAATAGCCTTCAAAAGCCTTTTGTTCCAAGCATGCAAATCCGTTGTGGGAATCAAGGGAATGGAAGATACTTCCGATAAAGCTCCTGATTTAGTGTTGACGTAATCGGTGCAACCGGGTATTAATCTTCTGATCCAAGGAATACACATTCCGTTCCACTCCAAGGCAATTCTTCCTAAAAACCTAAGGCATATCAATCTAAGTTTTTTCTCTTTTTCAGGGCCAATATCCTTAAATTTATGATCGGGAGAAGTATCAACATAAGGGTGATCAATAATAGCTAATCCCCCTTTCTTTATTATCTCTTCAATTATGCTTTCTGTACTTTTTTTATCTTTAATTGAAGTTACCCCTATTGATAAAATGTGCCAAGAAAAATCATCTGGCATTACTTCGCTCCCCAATATCAAGAAAAGTTTTTTCCCGTTCTTTTTGTTTGAAAAAGAATAAACATTTTCTTTGACAAGGTTCACGTTGTAAAAAGATTTCAATTCGTCGGTTACTTCCATTACCCTTTTAAGGTCAACAAGATTATGCCAACTGAAATCAAGCAAGACTGAAAGATCAAGATTATTTTCTTCCATTTGTTTTAAAATGTCTAAAGCTTTTAATTTCTCTCCCAACGGATGAACTTGCAAGTCACAAGAAAAATCATGTTCTTTCAATTTAGCCCACCTCCTTCTTTATTAAATTTTAAAAGATATTATACAGTACCTCTCTTTTAAACAAAAGTCAAATAAAAGAGCCGAAGGTGGGACTCGAACCCACGGCCTACTCTTTACGAGAGAGTTGCTCTGCCCCTGAGCTACTTCGGCTGGAAAAGCGGGTGAGCGGAGTCGAACCGCCGTCTATTCCTTGGGAAGGAATCATAATAACCGTTATACGACACCCGCACCTTAAATTACCAAAACTTAATTTTGTTAAGAATATTTTCAAAAAATCCTTCTTCCTTTTCTTCTTCCTTTTCTTCTTCCTCTTCCATTATGAAAGCAACACTCTTTTCCCCCACTCCTTTCAAATTAAGATTTTCTCTTGCCACTTCCTCTATATACTCCTCGCTTTCCTGATAAGAAATTCTCTCTTCAAGATAAGCTTTTCTTTCTTCTAATTCTTCAACTCTTTTTTCAAGAACGGAAATGTCCCCATAAAGAGAAGTTCCCCTTTCTCTCATC
Organism: uncultured Candidatus Saccharibacteria bacterium; assembly: GCA_964495335.1. Taxonomy (GTDB): domain Bacteria; phylum Patescibacteriota; class Minisyncoccia; order Minisyncoccales; family CAZBVF01; genus CAZBVF01. The sequence goes on along the minus strand of CAZBVF010000034.1, from coordinate 9,680 downwards.
CTGAAAGCAGAAAAAGCAAAAAAGACAATCAAGCCAATTAATATAATATTAAATATTACCAAAGAAAAGCTAAATTTCTTCTTCCCCTTTTTAATTCTTCTTAACTTTGCTACCATTAAAATAAACCCCGTGGCAAAAACTAATATATTTTTTGCCATTAAAGGTAAAATTAAAAAATTTAATTAAAAAAATGAGCAAAAATAAAACTCAAGCAATAGTAAGAAAGTTTTGGGTTATTGTAGCAATACTCGTGATCTTAAGCATGATCGGGCTTTCTTTAGCTCCTTTGTTTTAAAAATAGCACTTTTAACCCTTTTCTTCAAATTTATTCCAAAACCTTAAAGTAAGTTTCAGGAGGAATCCTTATCTTGCCTCTCTCTTTCAATTTTCCCTTTTTCTTTCTTTGATTTTCCAAGAGCTTTCTTTTTCTCGTATAATCTCCACCGTACAAAGAGGCCGTTACGTCTTTTCTTCTTGCTTTCAATGTTTCCCTGGCCACAACCTTGCCGTAAACAGAAGCTTGCAAGGGAACGGAAAAGAGTTCGGGAGTAAGAATCTCCTTTAATTTTTTAACAATCCTTCTTCCTTCTTTGAAGGCTTCTTTTTTTGGAATAATTTTTGAGAAAGCATCCTCTTTTTCTCCCAAAACGAGAATGTCCATTTTTACCAAATCAGCTTCCCTCCAGCCCAGGAACTTGTAGCTCATTGAAGCAAATCCCTGGGAAACACTTTTGAGCTTGTCATAAAAATTCTTTGAAACAATCTCTCTCAAAGGAGTTTCATAAACAAGCTCCACTTTATCCGAACTCATGTATTTTGTTTCAATACTGAAAGATTCAATGCCTTCAAGAAGCTTTAAGGCATTCCCGAGATACTTTAAGGGAGTTATTACTTTAAGAGTTACCCATTGTTCCCAGCTTTTTTCTATGCCCGATGAATTATCGGGCCATTCACTGGCGCTATAAAGAAAAGAGGTTTCCCCGTTAATGCTGATTTTGTAAAGAACCGATGGAGTGGACAGAACCAAATCAAGCTCATACTCTCTTTTCAGTCTTTCTGTAATGACTTCAGCATGAAGAAGCCCCAAAAAACCACACCGGAAACCTCTTCCCAGTCCTGTTTTCGTTTCCGGTCTGACAACCAAAGAAGCATCATTTAAAGACAATTTCTCCAAGGCTTCTTTCAAAGAATCAAAACTGTTGGAATCCTTGGGGTAAACGCTCAAAAAAACCATGGGCTCTACTTTTTTGTATCCCGGAAGAGGCAAAGCTTCACCCTCAGAGGAAGAAAGAGTGTCTCCCACCCTTACTTTATGAGCATCTTTAAGGCCCGTTGCTATATATCCAATTTCACCGGAAGACATTTTCTCAACAGGTACCATCAAGGGAGAAAAAACACCAATTTCTTTTGCGTCTGAAACTTCTTCTTTTTTTAAAAGTTTTATTCCTTGACCCTTTTTAATCTCTCCTCCAAAGACCCGGACATAGGCAATAACTCCTTTGTATAAATCATAGTTTGAATCAAAAACAAGCGAACGAAAAACACCCTCTTTTTTTTCCGGAGGAGGAACTTCTCTGATAACTCTGTCTAAAACCTCTTTGATATTTGTCCCCTCCTTGGCTGATATTTTAGTTATTTCATTTCTTTCAACACCTAAAAGCTCTGAAATTTCTCTTTCAACTTTTTCTATTTCAGCCTGAGGAGAATCAATTTTATTAATAACGGGGATTACCTTTAATCCTTGGTCATGAGCCATCTCTAGATTGCTAACCGTTTGAGCTTGAATTCCTTTAGTTGCATCAACCATTAAAATCGCCCCTTCCACGGCAACCAGAGAACGGGAAACTTCATAAGAAAAATCAGCATGACCCGGAGTGTCTATTAAGTTCAGAACATATTCCTTGCCTTCAAAAGAATATTTCATTCTTACGGGTTGCATTTTAATCGTAATCCCTCTTTCTTTTTCAATATCCATCATGTCTAGAAATTGAGCATGCATTTTCCCCTTTTCAATCGTTTCGGTGAGTTCAAGAAAACGATCGGCCAAGGTTGATTTTCCGTGGTCAATGTGGCTGATAATAACAAAATTTCTCAAAAAATTATTTTCCATATTAAGAAATATCTTTATTGAATTGCTTCAGGGCCGAATCTTTAATTGATTTTATCTCTTCACACCCCAAAAGGCAGGAAACAATGACAAAAGAAACTCCTCCGGCCAAAAAGGCCGAAACAGCTTGAATCAATACCGCAAAGAAAGTTTGTGTTCCCAAGAAATAGGCGCTCAAATTTAAAGCGATATAAGCAGAAAAAACAAGAAAAGAAGTGCCGATGACAATCTTCAAAAAGGAAAGAAAAATTTCTCTTCCATTAATTTTGCCCAATCTTTTTTTAACGCCTATTAAAAGCAAAGAAGAATGTAAAACAGAAAAAATAGAAAGGGAGAGAGGCAATGCAATTATCTTAATCCCCTCCACTCCTTCAAGCTTTAAAAAAGAAACCCAAAATCTTTGAAAGGTTTCAGAAACATCAAAAAGCCATATGAAAAAAAAGCAAAGGAAAATATTGAAAATTATTGAAAAAATGCTAATTTTAACCGGCGTTTTAGTGTTATGAAAAGAATAAAAAGTTCTGGACAAAAAAGGAATGAGAGCAGCAGCAAAAATCCCAAAGCAAAAAATACCCAGAGAAGCTGCAGTTAACCTTGTATCGTTCCAGGAAAATCTTCCCGTCCCCAAAATTAATCTTACTATCTGAGCTCTCAAAACAAACATCATAACAGAAGCGGGAATAATCAAAAACATAATTTGCCTCAAAGTAAAGGAAAAGTCAGAGATAAATTTATTCTTTTCTTTCCTGGCAAAAGATCTGGAAAGAGAAGGAAAAACGGCCAAAGCAAAAGGAATTCCTATCAAGCCGATAGGAATATAATTTAGATTGTAAGAAAAATTAAAAACGGCAATAGATCCGGTAGCCAATGTTGAAGCAATGGCAGTGACCACAATTAAGTTCATGTGATAAGCAGTGCTTCCAATAGTTCTTGGTATCATCAACTTAAACATTTTCTTTAACCCGGGATAATTAAAATTGAAAAGGGATTTATAAGAATAACCCGAAGCAAGAGCAGCGGGAAATTGCACAATCAAATGAAAAAAAGCACCGACTATGACACCAAAAGCAAGCCCTTTCATCCCAAAAAGAGGAAAAAGAAAAACAATACCAAGGATAATGCCAAGGTTATAAAAAATAGGAGCAAGGGAATAAACGAGAAAACGGTTAAAATAATGCAAAACACCTGAAAAAATGCTTGAAACACCGAGCAAGATGGGACTCAAAAACATTATTCTGGTCAAAGTCACGGCCATCTCTCTTTCTTCTAGATCAAAGCCCGGGAGAATAATTTTAATAAGAGCGGGGGCAAAAACGGCGAAAACAAGACAAGTTAAGATAAGCAGAACTAAAAAACAATTCAAAACATTATTTGTAAACTCCCATCCCTTTTTAGAGTCTTTGTTGAAATATTCTGAAAAAAGAGGAAGAAAAACGGTTGAAACACCACCGAGAATAAAAATGCCATAAACAAAATCAGGAATTCTGAAAGCAGCAAAATAAACATCAAGTTCCGATCCGGCTCCGAAATTACCTGCCAGAAGACGATCTCTGACTAAAGCCAAAATTCTGCTTGAAATACCTGAAAAAAACAAGATAATTGCAGCAAAAGTTATGCTTTTTGCCTTTGAGTTAATTACCCTCTGAAACATATTCTTTATTTTACCCTGCCTTTAAAGAAGGGTCAATTGACATTAATATTGAAAATTGGTAAAATATCATTGCTTGGGCAAGCTGGGTAATTGCCCCGGAATCATTCGGGGAGGAAAGTCCGAACACCTATTCCAAGTAAAAGCTTGGTCTAAAATGCAACGGTTAACGACCGTCACCAAACATTATAGTTTGGCAGAGGTGCGAACAGAAACGTTCTAAGGCGAAAGCCGAGGAATATCCTTAAAAAGGATAGTCTCAGTTATAAAAAACAATTCTTGAAAATCCCTAAAGGATTTTTAGGGATAAAAAACTGAGCTGAAACGGCTAAATCCTTGTTAGGTGCAAGAACAAACCGGCATTGTCCGGTAAAAGTAGTTCGCTAAATTCTTCAAGCAATTGAAGAAGAAGATAGATAATTACCTAAAACAGAATTCGGCTTACGGGCTTGCCCAAAGCAATCAAAAATCAGCACTTTAGTGCTGTTTTTTGTTAGAAAAGTTTTTGTGAATTTTCTTCCCTGTCTAAAGCCTCATTGGCTATTTTGTCAGCTTCTCTGTTCTCTTCCCTCGGAACAAGATTGAATAATACTTCTTTAAAGTCAATTTTTAAATTCCATACTTCCAAGAACAAAGGCTTAATATTTGAGTTCTTGATCTTATATCTCCCGTTAAGCTGGCTTACCAAAAGTTCTGAATCGGAATTTAAAAAAACTTCCATTTCTTTGGCCTTTTCTTTTCCAAAAAGATGTTTTATCTTCTTTAGAGCGAATATAACGGCTTTGTATTCCGCTTCATTATTAGTAACTTTTCCCAATGGTTCGGAATACTTTTTAATCTCTTTCCCTTTATTATCACAAATAATCACACCCAAAGAACCGGGGCCGGGATTCCCTCTGGACGCCCCGTCCGTGAAAACAATTATTTTTTTTAACTCTTTTAATTTGGACATATTAAAAATTTTCAAAATATTTTTCCAAACAATTTTTAAAATTATCTAATTTCTCGTTTTCCAATCTAAATCCTGAAGCTAAAGCATGACCCCCGTACATTTTTAAATAATCTTTGCAGTAGCTCATAGCTTTCACACCGTCAACATTACCGGGATTTCTGACAGAACCTTGGCTTTCTTCTTTTTGTATCTTGTAAAGAAAAGTTGGTTTTTGATGTTTCTTAACTAATTTTGAAGCTACGGTTCCCAAAGAAATAAGAGGCCAATCCTTATCACCTTCAAAGATAATAAGATCAGACTTTTTAACCTTTTTGTCAATTTCAGAGAATATTTTTTCAATCTCTTTTTTCTTCTCTTTGGAGTTTTTTATCAATTTCAAGGCAATATTTTCGGCCTTGGAAAAGGAATTTTCGGTTAAAAGTTCGTATATTTCGTTTAAGTGAGATTTATAGCTGGTTGAATTTAAAACCGACGTTATTTTACCTTGAACTTCTGAAACCCCTTCGTTGTTGAGTCCCGTCAACTCTATTAAGGCCTGAATTCCTGGCCTGCTTGTGCTTGAAAGATTATCCAGCCCTTTTCTGACCATTTTTTCATTATCGTCTTCCAGGGGAACCCTGTCTGCTATAGTAGCTAAAGAAACCAAGTCAAGAAAGCTTTCTAAAAAAACCAAATCTTCTTTATTAATCTTTTCTTCTCCTCTATTTTCAATTAAAATTAATTCTGATAATTTGTAACAAATCCCAGCACCGCAAAGACCTTTAAAAGGGTATTTATCTGATTTTTGCTTAGGATCAACAATAAGGGAAGCATTGGGAATTTTATCCAGAGTTTCGTGATGGTCAACAACAATAACTTCAAACCCCATTTTATTCGCCCTTTCAATTTCTTCAAAGTTAGCCACTCCGCAATCAACAGTTAAAAAAAGAGCCGGAGAAAACTTTTCCAAAAAATCCAAAGCTTTTTTATTGATTCCGTATCCCTCCTTTTCTCTTTCGGGCAAGTAAACAAACTTAACTTCTCCTCCTATTTTTTCAATAGTTTCTTTTAAGATAACTGCAGAGCTTACTCCATCCATGTCAGAATCTCCGTAAATTATAATATTCTCTTTCTTCTTAACAGCTTTAACTATTCTTTTTGCTGCCTTTCTTAAATTTTTAATTTCCATTTTCTTCTAATATTTTAATTCCGGGCAAAGTTTCACCGCTCAACAATCTAAGCATCGCTCCTCCTCCGGTTGAGATATAATCAAACTTATCTCTAAAGCCGTATTCCAAAAGAAAAGAATTTGTGTCTCCCCCGCCCGAGACCTTAAAAGCAGACTTATTATTAACTATTGCTTCGGCAATCTTAACGCTTCCCCTGTCAAAGGGTTTTTTCTCAAAAAATCCCAAAGGACCGGCCCAAATAATAGTTTTTGCTTCTTTAATTAAGCTTAAAAACAAATTAACCGTTTCGGGGCCAATATCATATATTTCTTCTTCTTTCCTAACTTTTCCCATGGCAGTCTCTCTCGAATAACCTTCTTCCAGTTCAGGCAAAGAAGCTAAACCATCAATAGGTAAATGGATTTTAGTGCTCGTTAAGTCTATTTCTCTTATAGCTTCAATTACTTTATCTTCGGGCCATTTTCTGCCAACCAGCATCCCTTTCGCCTGTAAAATAGGTTCGTGTATTTTTCCTCCAAGAAGAACATGATCGGAAGCTTTCAGAAGACCCTTGAGAGCTTTAATCTTACTTGAAGCCTTTACTCCCCCAATAATGGAAACCATCGGCCTTTCCGGGCCTTCTAAGAGCTTTGAGAGCACTTTAACTTCTTCTTCGAGTAACAATCCTGCAACAGAGGGAAGAAGCTTGGGAAGTTCCGTCACGGAAGCATGTTCTCTGTGACAGACTCCAAAAGCATCGTTTATAAAAAAAGAACCCAGTTCTGCCAAAGAGGCAGCAAAATCAGTGCTTGCCTCTTCTTCCCCTTTGTAAAATCTCAAATTTTCAAGCAAAACTACATCTCCCTTCTCCATTCCCGAAAGTTCGCTTTTAATATTGTTATTCAAAGAATCATCCACAAACTTTACGTCTTTTCCTAAAAGATCGGAAAGTTTCAAAACAACGGGTCTCAAGGTGTAATTTTCGTTTCTTTTCCCTTTGGGTCGCCCCAAATGACTTATTAAAATAACTTTTGCTTCTTTCTCAATCAAATAATTAATAGTAGGAATAGTCTTCCTTAAACGAAGGTCGTCTTCCACTTCCCCGTTTTTGCTTAAAGGAACATTGAAATCACAACGGACCAAAACCGACTTATTTTTTAAATTGAGATCCCGAATGTTTTTCATATTTAAAACTTTGCCTTTTCCCCGGGCTTCAAAGTTTTTTTATTATTATTTTTTTCTGAAGAATCTTTAGAAAGATGATTTTTTAGAGCTTCTCTCAAGCCCCCTTTATCAACTTCTTTTCTTTTTTTTTCTTTCTTCTCTTTTTTGCTTTCAGAAAAAGAAACCGGTTTTTCTTTTATTGCTTCTTGAAGAGAAATAGCTAAATTATTTTTAACCTCCCCTTCTTTCTTTTCTTTTTCCACTTCCTTTAAACAAGACTTGCAATAAACAGGCCTGACTCCGTCAGGTTCAAAAGTAACCTTTGTTTCTTTTCCGCATCTCCAACATTTAGCGTCATACAGTTTTTTTGGAGACGCTTTAGATTCCTTGGGAATTTCCAGATTTCCAGCCCACTTTGAAATTTTTTCTTCAACTCCTTCTCTGGACATTCCGTACCTTTCACGAGAAGCGCTTATAATCTTATCTCTGTTGGTTTCTTTTTCTCTTTGGAAAGGAGGAAGAGTCGTAGCTGAAAAAGGACTGCAGCTTACACCGTCAATCATTAGTTTCAGATAAATATGATATTTTTCTAGATTTACTAAGTCTTCGGCATTGAAAACGGGAGAGAATTCTTTTTCCAAGAATTCTGCATCTTCTGCTCCAATCCTGAAAGAAATTAAAGTTCCAACGTTTCCGAAAACAGCATCCCTGACCTCTTCTTCCATTTGAGAAATATATTGATGGGCTAAAATTAGTGACAACCTATATTTTCTTGCCTCGGAAAGAACGTTGACAAAACTTTCCGTTGCAAAATTCTGAAACTCATCAACATAAAGAAAGAAGTCGTTTCTTTCTTCTTCCGGAATATCAACCCTGGACATGGCTGAAAGCTGTAGTTTGGTTATCAGTAAAGCACCCAAAAGCCTTGAGTTGTCTTCTCCAACTCTTCCTTTCGAAAGGTTGGCAATAAGAATCTTTTTCTCGTCCATTATCTTCCTCATATCAATAGAAGAAGTAGTTTGTCCTATAATATTACGGATAACGGGTGCTGATATGAATTGCCCAATCTTGTTTTGTATGGCAGCAGTAGCTTCAACTTCATATCTTTGATTGTATCTTGCAAATTCATTAACCCAAAAAGACTTAATCATAGGATCGGTCACTTTATCAACCACCTTTTTTCTGTATTCGGAATCAGCCATCATTTTATTAACCCCCAAAAGAGTAGCTCCGGGATATTCAAGCAAAGCCAAAATACAATTGTTAAGGATATATTCCATTCTTGCAGACCAAACATCAGGCCAAATCTTTTTAAAAACTCCCATTAATCCTCCCGCCACAAGATGCCGGTTCTCCAGGCTCACTTTTTCCATAATGTTAAAAGCAATCGGATAATCTAGGTCAGCAGGATTGAAATAGACAACATCATTGATTCTATTTGAAGGAATAAAGTCAAGAAGACTTTCCGAAGCCTCTCCGTGAGGATCAATAAATCCCAAGCCTTTCCCGTTTCTAATATCCTGAATAGCCATGTTTTGAAGCATAGCGGTTTTACCCATTCCCGTTTTCCCGACAACATAAACATGCCTTCGGCGATCATCGGTCTTTATGCCGAATTCTTTGTTCTGGTTTCTAAAATTTGTCCTTCCGAAATAATTTATATCTTTTTTATCCATAAAATATTCAAAGTGGATTAATTTCTTCTTCAATCTTTAAAAGACGATTATACTTTGATGTTCTTTCTCCTCTGGCCGGAGCTCCCGATTTTATAAATTGTGATCCTATCCCAACAGCAAAATCAGAGATAAAGCTGTCGCAAGTTTCCCCCGATCTATGAGAAACCATTATCTTCCATCCGAAGGAATGAGCTAAATGAGCAGCTTCAATAGCTTCGGTCACAGTCCCTATTTGATTCAATTTTAACAAAAGGCCATTGCAAGAATCTTTTTCCTTGGCCTTCTTAATCCTCTCCGGGTTGGTTGTCAAAAGATCATCTCCGATTATTTGGATTTTCTTCCCAAACCTTTTATTAAGCTCTGTGAAACCTTCCCAATCTTCTTCCGAGAAAGGATCTTCAAGAGAGAAAATAGGATACTTTTCAATCAAATAGCCGTAATATCTAATCAATCCCTCTCTGGTGAAAATATTATTGTCTATTTTATACTTATTCTTAAAAAGAAATTGAGAAGCAGCACAATCAAGGGCAATTTTTACCTTTTTTTGATATCCTTTTTCCTTTACTGATTTTAAGATAAGAGAAAGAGCTTGATCGGCATTTTCAACGGGAGGGGCAAAACCTCCTTCATCTCCGATTCCTTTTGAAGAATATTTTTTTTCAATTATTTTTTCTAAATTATGATATATTTCCGAGGAAATTCTCAGAGATTCGCTAAAACATCTTTTCTTTGAGTTTTGAAGGAAAGGAACAATCATAAATTCCTGAATATCAAGATTGTTTCCCGCATGTGCGCCTCCGTTTAAAATATTAAAGCTTGGTCGGGGGACAAAAAGAGAAGATGAATTTTTGGCAATCTTTGCAATGTACTTATATAAAGGAATTTGTTCAGCAAAAGAGGCAGCTCTTGCAACAGACATTGAAACCCCCAGAATAGCATTGGCTCCAATCTTTGATTTGTCTTCTGTCCCGTCAAGATTTATCAT
>CAZBVF010000033.1:0-11692 GCA_964495335.1 uncultured Candidatus Saccharibacteria bacterium | reverse complement strand
GCCGGAAAGAGTTGAAGCCTGTCTTGACAAGGTCAAATAGTCAAGTCCGACATCTTCCAAAAACTGAAGACGATTGATAATCTCTCTGACAATCGGAAGTAAAACTTTAATTTCTTTCTCGCTGTTTTTATTCTTTTCAGATTCTTTCAAAAGATTTTCAAAGAATAGTTTTGACTCTGAAATGGGTTTCTCGGTAATCTGGCTGATAGAAAACTCATTTATTGTTACAGCCAAAGCTTCTTTTTTTAATCTTTTCCCTTTACAAGTTTCACAAACTTTTTCAATCATATATTGCTCTATCTCTTTTCTCGTGTGCTCTGAGTCCGTTTCCCTGTATCTTCTTTCAAGATTTGGAATCACGCCTTCAAATTCTTTTTCTGGAGATTCTTTCTCGCCGTATAATATAAGGTCAATTGTTTCCTTGGGAAGATTTTTAACCGGTTTGTCCAGGGAAAATCCGTATCTATCTGCCAATTTGCTCAATTTCCACCAAAAATAACTTTGCCTTCCAATTTTATGAGAAGCGTGGGCCCAAGGAAAAATAGCTCCTTCAGCTAAAGAAAGATTGGGGTTTTGAAAAACTAAGTCCGGGTCAACCTCCAACTTAATCCCGAGACCCTGACATGAGGGACAGGCTCCATAGGGAGAATTAAAAGAAAAAAGGCGGGGCTCTATTTCGGGCAAAGACAAGCCGCATTTTTCACAAGCAAAATGCTCGCTGAAAATATAGTCTTTATGTTTTTTCTTCTCTTTCCGGGAAATTGCCATAATGCCTTTCCCTAATTTTAAAGCTGTTTCCACAGAATCAACCAATCTCACTTTATCTATTTTTTCTCCAAGAAATATTCTGTCAACAATAACAAAAATATCGTGTCTTTTGTTCTTATCAATGTTCATTTCCAAAGCCTCTTCAATCCTGTAAACAATTCCATCTATCCTTACTCTTATAAAACCCTGCCTTTCTATCTCTTCCAAGATACCCGTATGCTCCCCTTTCCTGCCTCTGACAACAGGCCCCATTAAAAGAAGCTCCCCCTCTTTCTTTGAAAAATCTTTTCTCATGTCCAATATTTGGTCAATAATCTGGGAGGCGCTTTGAGAAGAAATAACTCTCCCGCAGTTAGGGCAATGAGGGATACCCGCTCTGGCAAAAAGAAGCCTTAAATAATCATAAATTTCAGTAATAGTTCCCACTGTTGAGCGAGGATTGTGGGATGCTTTCCTTTGGCTTATGGAGATAGCCGGGGATATTCCCTCAACCCTATCAACGTCAGGCTTTTCCATCATCCCTAAAAACTGTCTTGCGTAAGATGACAAGCTTTCAACATACCTTCTCTGTCCTTCAGCATAAAGAGTATCAAAAGCAAAAGAAGATTTGCCTGATCCCGAAAGGCCGGTGATAACAATCAACTTATCTTTCGGAATATCAACACTGACGTTCTTTAAGTTGTGAACTCTCGCTCTCCTTATTTTAATAACCGACTGGTCTTTAAAATTTTTCATATGTATTAAGTCCTCCATTATAATGTATTTTTCCTTTTATTTCAAGAGTTGGAAGAAAAGAGATATAATTAAAGAAGCTTATGAAAAAGAAAAAATTTGTTTCAAAAGAAAAAATATCAGACATCCCCGAAACAACGGGAGTTTACATCTTTGAAGAAAGATCTCCTTTTTACATCGGAAAAGCTATAAACCTTAGAAAAAGAATAAGAAGCCATTTTTACAATAACTCTCCCAAAAGCAAAATATTTAAAGAAAAGACTTCCAAAATTTCCTTTATAGAGACAGATTCTGAAATAGAAGCTTTAATTTTAGAGTCAAAGCTTATTAAAAAACACAGGCCAAAATACAATGTTATATGGCGAGACGATAAAAACTATTTTTATGTTGGAATGACAAAAGAAGACTTTCCGAGGATTTTCATTACCCATCAGAAAGAAAAAGGATCTGAGTATGCAGGCCCTTTTGTCAACGGAAAAGCTCTTAAATCAACTCTAAAGCTTCTGAGAAAGGCATTTCCATTCCGGAGCTGTAAAAATCTTCCTCAAAAACCCTGCCTCTGGTATCAAATAAAGAGATGTCCCGCTCCTTGTCTGGCAAAGTCAAATTCAGAGAAAAAGAAAATGGAGAAAGAATGCCGAGAGAATGCAAAAAATATTATGGAAATAATAAGAGGAAAGAAAGGAAAAATAGAAAAAGGATTAAAAAAGAAAATGAAGAGATTCTCCAAAAACCAAGAATATGAAAAATCAATCAAAGCAAGAGACCAAATCTTTTCCTTGGAAAAAATATTTTTGCATTCGAAAATACTGGATAAAAGAAAATCCGTAAACTGGCAAAAGACAAAAAGAATGCTTCAAAAAACCCTGGGCATGAAAAAAGACATTTCAAGGATAGAGGGCTATGACATTTCAAACATACAAGGAAAATCAGCAACAGGCTCAATGGTAGTTTTTGAAAAAGGAATTCCCAGGAAAGATCTTTATAGAAAATTTAAAATAAAGAATTTTGAGGAACCGAATGATACGGCCATGATGAGAGAATTGATTTCAAGAAGATTTAACCATCCCGAATGGAAATATCCCGAGCTTATTTTAATAGACGGGGGAAAAGGACAGCTCAACGAATCTCTCAAAGAAAAAAAGAAAAGAAAAATAAAGTTTATTTCCCTGGCTAAAAAAGAAAACAATCTTTTTGTTGAAAAAAGAGAAAAACCTCTGTTTTTAAAAGACCTTCCGGAAGAAATTTCTAACCTAATCTTAAACATCAGAGATGAGTCTCACCGCTTTGCTATAAGTTATCACCGGAAACTGAGAAGCAACTCCTTGATGAAATAGTTTAATTCTGGTATCATTAATAAAAGAACATGAAGCGCCTAACCTTCCAAATAATCGCAGGAGCTTTGGGAATATGGCTTTCGGCTCATTTTATTTCCAATGTTGAGATAAGGACTATTCCAGGATATTCAGAATTTTTCGGAATTGAAATCAGCTCCGATTGGCAAATTATTGTTTTAATAGGAATAGTTATCGGTATAATAAATTCATTTTTAAAGCCAATCCTAAAGTTCATAACCACTCCCATAAGAATCTTGACTTTCGGGATTGCTTCTGTTTTATTGAATATGTTCCTTATCTGGATAGTTGATATTTTATTCTTAGAATTAACTATTAAAGGAATAATTCCCCTTTTCTGGACAACAGTCTTTGTCTGGATATCAAGCATTTCTGTTTTGAGCTTCTGTAAAAAATAAAAATATGACAAGTTTTTTAATTATATCTCAAATTATAGTATCTATTCTTCTGGTAATCTTCATTCTCCTTCAATCAAGAGGAACAGCTTTGGGGTCTTCTTTCGGTCAAGGAGGAGAATTTCACGGAACAAAAAGAGGTTTTCAAAAAACAATCTTCCAAGCCACAATAGTTTTGGGGGTTCTCTTTATCCTTTTGTCTTTTTTAAATCTTTTAATGTAAGCTTAAAAAAAAGTGAAGCTTAATCCTAAAAAAATCATCAAGGAAACTGAAAAAATAGCCGATTTCCCGGAAGCAGTAAGATACAAAAAAGACCAATTTAAACATTATTGGAGACGCTTTAAGTGGCCAACTTTGAAGCAATGGAAAAAACTTCCCGGAATTTCAACCAAAAAGGAAAAAATATCCTTTGTTTTTTTTCTTATTGTTTTTCTCCTTTCCTTTTCTTATGTTTCTCATTCCCTTTACATAGCAAACACTGAAGTCGTCCCCGCAAAAGGAGGAGAATATAAGGAAGGAATAATAGGTGCTCCGAGATTTATAAACCCGATATATTCCGACTTTAGCGACGTGGACAGAGATACAGTTGAATTAATCTTCTCGGGAATTATGAAATATACTCCTGAAGGAAAAATAGTTCCGGATCTTGCAGAAAGGATAGAAGAAGAAGATGAAGGAAAAAAAATAACAGTTTACCTCAAACCGGATCTTTTTTGGTCAGACGGTGAAGAAATCACCGCAGATGACATAATCTTTACGATTGAAAAAATACAAGATCCCGATTACAAATCATCATTAAGAACAAATTGGCTCGGAGTTAGAACGGAAAAGATATCAAAGCATGCTGTTTCTTTCACTCTTAACAAGCCTTTCGGAGTATTTAAAGAAAGATTAACCCTAAAGATAATACCAGAGCATATATGGGGAGATATTTCAGCAGAGAACTTTTCCCTTTCTCTTTTCAATTTAAAGCCGATCGGGTCTGGACCTTATAAAATAAAAGATTTAAAGCAAGGCAAAGAAGGATTCATAGAATCAGTAACTCTTGAAGAAAACAAATTCTATCACGGAAAAGATCCTTATATGCCCACTGTTACCCTTCTTTTCTTTAACTCCGAAGAAGAGATACTGAAAGCCTGGAGGAACCGTTTAATAGATGGCTTTTCCTTAACTTCTCCTGAGAAAGTGTCGGACTTAAGTTATAATTTCTTTTCAAGCCAAGAAAATTTCAATATTTATCCTTTATCTTTACCGAGATATTTTTCCGTTTTTTTCAATTTAGACAATAAAAACACATCCGAAATTCTTAAAGAAAAAAAAATAAGAGAGGCTCTTAGCCACGGGACGAACAAAGAGGAAATTTTAGAAAACCTGGTCCAGGGAAAGGGAGAAACGGTTGATTCCCCCATTCTTCCTGATATATACGGATTTAATGATCCTCAAACTACATACGAATTTGATCAAGAAAAAGCAAAAGAAATTCTTGAGGAAGCGGGATTTAAAGAAACAGAAAGAGGAATAAGAGAAAGAGAAATAAAAGAAAGCCCTCCTTTTGAATTTAAAAGCAATCTTCAAACAGGAAGCGAAGGAGAAGAAGTCAGAAAACTTCAAGAATGTTTAGCAAACGAAGAGTTAGTTGGTCCCGACATATACCCTTCAAAGAAAATTACAGGCTATTTCGGCCAAGAAACAAGAGAAGCTGTAATAAACTTCCAAGAAAAATATTATCAGGATATTTTAAGACCTTGGGGTTTTGAGTCGGGAACAGGGATAGTTTACAGAACAACAAGAGAAAAACTTAACGAGGTTTGTTTTAAATCAGAAGAGAAATTCACTCCCCTTAAGTTTGTTCTTAAAACAGCTGAAAACGAACTCTTGATCAAAATTGCCAACATATTAAAAGAGCAATGGGAAGAACTAGGAGTTGATCTTGAGGTTGAAATATATCCCATTTCCCAATTTGAAAAAGAGATTATTAAAAAAAGAGAATACGAAATGATTCTCTTTGGAGAAAGCCTCGGAGTTATCCCGGATCCTTATCCTTTTTGGCACTCCTCCCAAAGGAAAGATCCCGGATTAAATCTTTCGGGATACGAAAACGAAGAAGCAGATCAGAATCTTGAAAAAGCAAGGGGAACCTTAGACCCCAAGGAAAGAGCAAAAGAACTCCAATCTTTCCAAGAAATTCTAATCAAAGACATGCCCTGCGTCTTCCTTTTCAATCCTGACTATCTTTATTTCGTATCAAAAAACGTAAGAGGAATAGAAGGAGACGTGGTCGCCGACCCTTCAAAAAGATTCATTGACATTGAAAATTGGTACTTAAAAACAAAAAGAGCTTTTTAAAATTAAATGGAAAAAGAAATAGAAAAATACGATAAGTCAAAAATGAGACAAGATATTCTTTCCTATCCAAGGCAATTCAAGATAGGAATTGAAATAGCCAGAAAGGTGAGAATAAAAAAGAAGGTTGATAAGGTATTGATCTGTGGAATGGGAGGATCGGCTCTTCCCGGGGACGTTCTTGAAATGTATTTAAGACAATCCAAAGAAAAAATCCCAGCCTCAGTTAACAAAACTTATCATCTCCCCTATTGGACAGATAAGAAAACTTTGGTTGTTTGCATTTCTTATTCAGGAAACACGGAAGAAACATTGTCGTGCCTAAAAGAAGCAATGGAAAGAAATCTTGCCATTGCATGCATCACTTCCGGAGGAGAAATAGCTGATATTTGTTCTCAGAAAAAGATACCTCTGGCTCTTGTTCCCGAAGGAAGCAAGCCAATGATAGCTTTAGGATTCCAGTTTTCAGCTCTAATGAAAATCCTAAACAACTGTAATTTAACAAAAGGATTAAAAGACATCTCTTCTCTTGAAAAAGATTTAAGTCCCAATCTTTTGGAAGAAAAGGGTAAGGAAATAGCCGAAAAAATAAAAGGGAAAATGCCTTTAATTTATATATCTCATTCTCAGAAAGAATTGGCGAGAATATGGAAAATAAAGTTTAATGAAAATTCAAAAATACCTTCATTCTTTAATTCTTTCCCTGAGTTAAATCATAATGAAATGGAAGGATTTAGCGAAAAAAACAATGAAAATTTTTATCTTCTCTTCTTGAGAGACAATCAAGAAGATCCAAGAATCTTGAAAAGAATGAATTTAAGCTTTAGAATGCTTAAAAGAAAAATGGATTCAGAAGTAATTGACTTGGAAGAAGGTACTTTTTTCTTTAAAATATTTTCAAACATAATACTTGCTGCCTGGGCTTCTTATTGGCTGGCCATTAAAAGAAAAACAGATCCGACCCCCGTGGAAACAATAGAAGAATTCAAGAAAAACTTAAAATGAAAAGAGATGTTAAAACAGCAATAATCTTAATTGCAGGAAGAGGAACCAGATTCCTTCCCTTAACCAAAGTCATACCCAAAGAACTTCTTCCTCTGGTTGACAAGCCTGTTCTACAATATATAGTTGAAGAAGCAATAAACTCAGGAATAAGCAAAATAATTTTTGTTGCAAGTCCTGAAAGAAAAAAATACCCCTCTTCTTCCCAAACCTTAGCTTATTTCAAAAAAGAAAAATCCTCTTCAAGAGAAATTAAAAAATTAAATGATCTTTTTAAAAAAGTAATTTTTCAAAAGGTAGTCCAAAAGGAACCTCTGGGAGATGGAGATGCAATTCTTAAAGCAGAGAAAATGGTTAAAAAAGAGCCTTGCGCGGTTCTTTTCTGTGATGATGTGATTGACTCTGAAACTCCGGCGCTTTCTCAGCTAATAAACGTTTTTAAAAAATACGGCAAGCCGGTAATAGCCTTAAAAAAACTTTCCGAAAAAAACGTTTCTTCTTACGGAGTAGTCAAGGCAAAGAAAGAAAAAGAAAGGATTTACAGAATCAAAGGTATAAAAGAGAAACCTTCAATTAAAGAAGCTCCCTCAAATTTAGCAATCGTTGGAAAATACATAATAACTCCCAAAGTTTTTGATTTCTTAAAAAAGTCTTCTTCCATTAAGGGAGAGATAAGGCTGTCCGGAGCTCTTGAGAAAATGACCAAAAGCGAAGATGTTTTCGGATGCGAAGTTAAAGGAAGATGGCTTGAGTGCGGAAATAAACCAGCATATTTAAAATCCTTAATTTATCTTTCCTTAAAACATCCCGATTTTGGGAAAGAAATTAAATCTTTCCTGAAAAAAGAGCTTTAATTTCAGAAGGCCGAGGTGGTGAAATTGGCTATACACGCAGCGTTCAGGACGCTGTGGACTTTCGTCCATGTGGGTTCGACTCCCACCCTCGGCACAAACAATCAAAATTCCTTTTAGGATTTATGATTGATCTCTTAAGTAAGTTGATTTTAATAATCAGCTCCATAAAATTAATCAGCAAAAAACATGAATAAAAAACAAGTGAAAAAAAATGAATCTCTTAAAATAATACCTCTGGGAGGTTGTGAAGAAGTCGGCAAGAATATGACCATTTTTGAATACAAGAAAGATATTCTTATTTTAGATATGGGACTGCAGTTCCCTGAAGAAGATATGCCAGGCATAGATTATGTAATTCCGAACACCGAATATCTAAAAGGCAAAGAGAAAAATATTCAAGGAGTTATTTTCTCCCACGGTCACTTAGATCATATTGGAGCCGCCCCCATATTACTAAAAAAACTCGGCAATCCGTTTATCATAGGAAGACCTCTTACAATAGAAATGATTAAGCATCGTCAAGAAGATCTTAATAAAGGAAGCTCAAAAAATCTTAAAACTATATATATAGACGATATTCAAAAGAAAATGAATCTCGGACCTTTTACTGTATCTTTTTTCAAGATAGACCATAGCATCGTGGATGCGGTTGGGACCATAATAGAAACACCAGTTGCAACAGTTATCCATCCTGGCGATTGGATGATTGAACACAAGCCAAAAGGGAGAGGTGAAATAGAATATAACCATTTGGCAAAGTTGAAAAGACCTACTGTTTTAATGCTTGAAAGCCTTGGCTCTACTAGTTCTAAAAAGCCTGTAACGGAAGAGGAAATGTTTAAGAATCTTTACAATTTAATTGATTCTGCTCCCGGCAGAATTATTATAAGTACTTTCTCTAGCCAGATTCTAAGAATAAAAGAAATTCTAGACTATGCTTCCAAAATAGGAAAAAAAGTTGCATTGGACGGTTTTTCTATGAAACTAAATATAGAAATTGCCAAAAAACTAGGATATATTAAAGTAAAAAAAGATGTCATTATCCCGACAGAAAAGATAAAAGATTTCCCAGACAATAAGATTATCGTCATCTGTACCGGTGCTCAAGGAGAAGAAATGTCTGCTTTGTTTAGAATTGCTAACGGAAACCATCGATTTATTAAAGTTAAGAAAAGCGATACTATTGTTTTTTCTTCTTCGGTTATTCCCGGCAACGAAAGAGCTATTCAGCGTCTAAAAGATAACCTTTATAGACTTTCGGATCATGTTTTTCACAGCGACATTATGGATGTTCATTCTTCAGGCCATAGCAACATTGAAGATATCAAAAATATAATAAGCCAAATTAAGCCAGATTACTTCATTCCTGTTTATGCTAATCATTTCATGTTAAAAGAAGCCGCTAAAATAGCTTATAGCATGGGATTTCCGGAGAATAAAGTATTCGTTCCTGACAATGGATCGATCATCCAGTTTGATAAAAAGGGTGCGGAAATGCTTAAAGAAAAGGTTCCGGCTAATCATATTTTCGTAGACGGATTGGGCATAGGAGACGTAGGAGAAATAGTTCTAAGAGATCGCCAAACCCTAGCTAAAGACGGAATGTTCGTTATTGTGGCTGTTGTTGATAAAAACTCTGGAAAAATATGCAACTCTCCTGATATAATATCAAGAGGATTCATATACTTAAGAGAATCAAAAGGACTATTGGCTGAAACTAGAAAAAAAACCGCTTCTATTGTTAACGAAGCAGCCGGATCGGGAAAAGCAGTAAATTGGAATTATATAAAAAACGAAATAAGAGAAAAATTAGGAAACTTTCTTTACGCTAAAACCCAAAGAAGGCCTATTATCCTTCCCGTAGTAATAGAAGTATAATTGCCAAAAAAAACATGAGAATATTTTCCGGAATAAGACCAACAGGAGAATTGCATATAGGAAACTACCTTGGAGCTATTAAGCAGTGGGTAAAAATGCAAAATGAACAAGGCAAAAACGATTGTGTTTTTTGTATTGTAGACCTCCACGCAATAACAACTCCCTTCAAACCAAAAGAGCTTCAAGAGAATATTTTAAGTACTGCAGCCACTTATCTTGCTTCGGGCATAGATCCGGAAAAATCAATTCTCTTTGTCCAGTCCAAGATAAAAGAACATACAGAGCTTGCCTGGTTACTGGGAACAATTACTCCTCTCGGAGAATTAAACAGAATGACTCAATTTAAAGAAAAAACAAAAAGCCATCCGGAGTACATTAATGCCGGTCTTTTAAGCTATCCCCTTCTTATGGCTTCTGATATTTTGCTTTATCAAACAGAAGCCGTTCCCGTAGGAGAAGATCAAAGACAACACGTAGAACTAACAAGAGAAATAGCTAGAAGATTTAATAATACTTTCGGAGAAACTTTTAAAATACCCGAAACAATCCTTCCTAAAGAAGGAGCCAGAATAATGTCCCTTCAGCATCCTGAAAAGAAAATGTCAAAAACAGAAGGAAATAAGATGGGATATATTGAACTTTTTGAGAGACCGGAAAACATTAAAAAGAAAATAATGGCCTCTGTAACGGATACGGATAAAGAAATAAAGTATAACCTCAAGAAAAAACCGGGGATTTCAAACCTTCTGACAATATACAGTTCTTTTTCAGGGGAAACCATTAAGGAAACAGAAGATAAATTTAAAAACAAAGGGTATGCTGAATTTAAAAAATCACTAGCAGACCTTTTAATAAAAAAACTAGAAATTTTTAGAAAAAAAAGAAAAGAACTTTCTCAAAGAAAAGATTATTTAGAAGAGATACTCAAAAAAGGAGAAAGAAAAGCCCACTCAATTGCCGACTTAACAATGGAGGAAGTAAAAAGAAAAATGGGCCTCATTTAAATGGTAAACTTAAAAAGACTCATATCCTCATTCAAGTTTGCGTTACACGGAATCAAGATAATATTCAAGGAAGAGCAAAGCTTCAGAATCCAGGTAGTGGTGGCTTTTTTTGTATCCGGAGCCGCTTTTTATTTCAATTTATCTGCAGTTGAAACAATAGTCATATTCACTCTCATTTTTCTTGTTCTGATGGCAGAATTAATGAATTCTCTTTTTGAAAGAATATTAGACTTAATTCATCCTCTACCCGAAAATAAGGTAAAAAAAATAAAGGACATGTCCTCTGCAATAGTTTTTCTCTGTTGCTTACTTTCTTCAATAATAGGAATATTAATTTTTCTTCCCTATCTCTATTAAAGAAGAAATTTCTCTTTTTTTGTCTTCCATTTTCTTTTTGGTCTTTGCTTCTAAAACCAATCTTAAAAGAGGTTCTGTGTTAGATGCTCGGACACAAAACCACCAATCGTCAAAATCAATTCTCAATCCGTCAATTCGAGAAATTTTTCCTTTCTCGTATTTCTTTTCAATTTCCTCGATAACTTTTTTCGGAGAACTAACTTTAAAGTTAATTTCCCCCGAATGAAAATAAACGTTAAAAGGAGAAATTAATTGAGAAAGGGACGTTCTTGATTCTGACATTTTTTTAATAACTGTAAAAATAACGAAAAAGGGACTTTCACAAAAATAATGAGATTTATGATAATAATGGCCCGAAAACTCTCCTCCAAAAAAGACATCTTCTCTTTTCATTTTATTCTTAATCAAAGAATGGCCAACCCTGCTCATTACGGGAACCCCTCCCCCCTTTTCAATCGTTTCTCTGACAATGTTACTTGAGCGAAGGTCGTAAAGAATCTTTGCTTTTTTTTCTTCCAAAATTATTTCAGAAACAAGGGCTAAGATTAAATCTGCAGGAACAATCTTCCCCTTCTCATCAGTAAACATTACTCTGTCTCCATCTCCATCAAAAGCAATACCTAAGTCGGCTTTCTCTTTTTTAACCTTACTCGATAGAGGCTTCATATTCTTCCTTATTAAAGGGTTAGGATCATGATTCGGGAAAGAACCATCTATCCTTTCAAAAATATTTTGAACTCTTAAAGAGCTGTCTTTGAAAATATCAGGTATTAATATTCCGGGAACAGCATTTGCAGTGTCAATAACAATTTTTAAGGATCTCAAGTCTTTCAAACTAAAATTGGCCGTATTAAATTTGATATAATCTTCCAGCACTTTCTTTTTTAATAACCTTCCTTTGGTCCTTTTTTTAAAATCTTCTTTCTGGGCAATTTTCCTTATTTCCTGAATTTCCTTCTTCCCTTCCAGGGGGACAGCTTTTTCTTTTACCATTTTAAATCCG
>CAZBVF010000032.1:0-6812 GCA_964495335.1 uncultured Candidatus Saccharibacteria bacterium | reverse complement strand
CTATTGTTTGATTTTATCTCAATTTTTACATACAATAATCCTTAGAAAACGATTTTAGCCCTTGTAGTTCAACGGATAGAATAGGAACTTGCGGAGTTTCAGATCCAGGTTCGAGTCCTGGCGAGGGCACAATATGAATCTCTCAACACCCATTGAAAATCTTCCCTATGTTGGCACAACTTATCAAAAGAGATTAAAAAAACTAGGGATTAAAGATATCAGAGACCTTGTCTACTATTTTCCTCATCGCTATGAGGATTTTTCAAATGTAATCAATATTTCAAATGCTAAAATAAATCAATTTTGTTCAATACAGGGAAAAATATTAACGATAGAAAATACCAAAACCTGGAAAAAGAAAATGACTCTTACCAATGCCATTGTTGAAGACAATAGCGGAGCTATAAAAGTAACCTGGTTTAACCAGTCTTATCTGACAAAAACACTCAAGCCCGGAGACGACGTTTCTCTGGCCGGTAAATTAGTTTCAGGGAAAAACGGAATTTATCTAAGTAACCCGATTTACGAAAAGATAATAAAAGGAAGAGGGCTGACTCACACCGGGAAACTGGTTCCCGTATATCCTGAGACAAGAGGCCTTTCTTCCAAGTGGCTGAGATTCATTATCAAGCCCGTAATCTCCCAGATAAAATATTCAATAGAAGAACTCTTGCCAGAAGAAGTGATAAAAGAAGAAAAGCTTTTACCTATTTCCCAAGCAATAGAGCAAATTCATTTCCCCGAATCAAAAGAATTGGCAGAGAAAGCAAAAGAAAGATTTTCTTTCCAAAATCTTTTCTTGATTGAGCTTTTCGTTTTAAGGCAAAAGATGGAAATGGAAACTATGAAAGCTTTCCCGATTCCCTTGAAGTTAGAAAAGCTTCAAAGACTAACAAGATCCCTTCCTTTTAAACTAACCGACCCTCAAAAAAAATCAGCCTGGCAGATATTAAAAGACCTTGAAAAGCCAACTCCTATGAACAGGCTTCTTGAAGGAGATGTCGGATCCGGAAAAACAGTTGTTGCTACCATTGCTCTTTTGAATGTCATTAAAAACGGGCATCAGGCAGCCTTTATGGCTCCAACGGAGATACTTGCCAAACAACACTTTAAAACAATCTGGGAATTAATAAAAGATTTCAAGTTGAATGTCGGACTTTTGACCGGTAAAGAAGATAAGTTTTTTTCAAGAAAATTAAAGAACGACTCCATAGAAATATCAAGGAAAAAACTTTTAGAGAAAGTAAAAGAAGGTGAAATAGAGCTTCTGATAGGAACACACTCTTTAATCCAGGACACGGTGAAATTCGGGAACCTTGCTTTAGTGATAGTTGACGAACAACACAGATTCGGGGTAAAGCAAAGAGCAAAACTTGTTAAAGGAAATGGCGAGAAAACAATCCCCCACGTTCTTTCCATGACAGCAACACCCATTCCCAGAACCTTGGCCTTAACTATTTATGGGGATCTCGATCTTTCCTTGATCGATGAGCTTCCAAAAGGAAGGAAGAAAATAATAACCAAGATTGTTCCTCCGGAAGAAAGAAAAAAATCTTACCAATTTATTAAAAAAGAAATTAAAAAAGGAAGACAGGCCTTTGTTATCTGCCCCAGGATAGAATCAAAAGAAAATGAAAAAAATCCAAACTGGAACGAAGTCAAGGCAGTGAAAGAAGAATACAAAAACTTATCAGAAAAAATCTTTAAAGAATTTACCGTTGACATGCTTCACGGAAAAATGCCCGCCAAAGAAAAAGAAAGGTCCATGAAGAATTTCAAAAACAAAAAGACAGACATACTCGTTTCAACTTCCGTGGTTGAAGTGGGAATAGATGTTCCTTCAGCCACTATAATGATGATAGAAGGATCAGACAGATTCGGCCTTGCCCAATTACATCAATTCAGAGGAAGAGTAGGAAGATCAAAAAAACAATCATATTGTTTTCTCTTGACGGATTCTTCTTCCGTTAAAACAAAACAAAGGCTTCAAGCTTTGGTTAATTCCGAAGACGGATTCAAATTAGCAGAAAAAGACCTTAAGATCAGAGGACCGGGTGACTTTGTGGGCATAAGGCAATGGGGAATTCCGGACCTTGCTATGGAATCTTTAAAGGATATAAGGGAGATAGAAAAGACCAGAACCAAGGCCAAGGAAATATTAGAGAAAGACCCTCAATTGAAAAAATTCCCGCTTTTAAGAAGAGAGGTTTCAAAAATAGGGGAAAAAATATATTTGGGGTAAATAAAAGTGGCCTCAACGGGAGTCGAACCCGTGTCGCGGCCTTGAAAGGGCCGTGTCCTAACCACTAGACGATGAGGCCAGATAGTAGCATTCTAACAGAAAAAAAAGAAAAATCAATATTTATGATAATCCTTTCAATAGAAACAAGCTGTGATGACACTTGCTTGAGCATAACACAAGGAGATCTTAAAAAAAAGACCTTTAAGATTTTATCTTCAAAATCTTTCTCTCAAATAGAGATCCATAAAAAATGGGGAGGAGTTTACCCTGCTCTAGCCAAAAGAGAACATGAAAAGAAACTTCCTCTTTTATTAAAAGAGGCAATAAAAGAAGCAAAAAACCCTGAAATTAACGCCATTGCTGTTACAAGAGGACCCGGCCTTGAGCCTTGTCTTTGGACAGGAATTAATTTTGCCAAATCTTTGAGCAAAGAAAGAAAAATCCCCATTATCCCAGTTGATCATATAGAGTCACATATTTTAGCTTCTCTTATCAAGGAAAACGGAGGAATAAAAAAAATAGAATTCCCTGCAATCTCTCTTGTCGTTTCCGGCGGACACACTCAACTCGTCTTGATAAAAGAAATAGGAAATTATGAAATAATCGGTGAAACAAGAGATGATGCAGCAGGAGAATGTTTTGATAAAACAGCAAGGATTCTGGGGCTGAGCTATCCCGGAGGACCAATAATCTCAAAAATGGCAAAGAAAGAAGAGGAAATATCCCTTCCAAGACCGATGATAAATCAGAAAAATTATGACTTCAGTTTCTCAGGACTAAAAACAGCCGTTCTCTATAATTTTAAAAAAAGAGAAAGAAAAGACAAAAAGTATATAAGATCAATGTGCTATGAAATACAGCAGTCAATAATTGATGTTTTAATCAAAAAAACAATTAGGGCTGCCAAAGACTATAAGGCAGAAAGTATTATCTTAAGCGGAGGAGTAGCTTCCAACAAAGAGCTGAGAAAACAGCTGAAAGAAACTGCAAAAGAGAAAATAAAAAAGATAAATTTTTATGTCCCTGAAAAAAAATACTGCACCGATAATGCTGTAATGACAGCTATAACCGCCTTCTTTCACATAAAAGAAAAAGAAACAACGGAAGAGATAAAAGCAGAGTCAAATTTAAGGATAGGGAAAAATTAATTTTTGACTTTTGGAATTTAAGATTTAAAGTATATAATAAAAACATATGGATTTTCCAAAAACATACGACCCGAAAGAATCCGAAGAAAAAATATACAAGCTTTGGGAAAAAAGCGGTTTTTTTAATCCCGACAAATTACCCAAAGAGCACAAAGAACCATACACAATCGTAGTTCCCCCTCCCAACGTTACAGGGGAACTTCACATGGGACATGCTTTAAACGCGACAATACAAGATACTTTAATAAGGTGGAAAAGAATGAAAGGATTTAAAACTCTTTGGCTTCCGGGAACGGATCATGCGGGAATTGCAACTCAAAACGTAGTGGAAAAAAAATTAAAGAAAGAAGGAAAAACAAGGTTTGACTTGGGAAGAAGCAATTTTGTGAAAGAAGTCTGGAAATGGAAAGAAAAATACGGAGATATAATTTTAAACCAATTTAAAAGAATGGGATCTTCTTTGGATTGGTCAAGAACTACATTTACAATGGATCAGAACTACGCTGAAGCTGTTAAAACCGCCTTTTTTAATTATTATAAAAAAGGATGGATATATAAGGGGAAAAGAGTAATAAATTGGTGTCCGAGATGCCAAACTTCCCTTTCCGACCTGGAAGTTGAGCACAAAGAAAAAGAAACTAATCTTTGGTATATAAAATATCCCATTGCCGGGGAACCGGGGAGCATAACCGTAGCAACCACAAGACCCGAAACAATGCTCGGAGACACAGCCGTAGCAGTAAACCCAAAAGATAAAAGACATAAAAAACTAATAGGCAAAAAAGCTGTTCTTCCTCTTGTGAATAAAGAAATACCGATTATAGCCGACAGACTCATAGACACAGAATTCGGGACAGGAGCAGTAAAAGTAACACCAGCCCATTCTTTCGTAGACTTTGAGATTGCCCAGAAGCACAAACTGGAAATCATCCAAGTTATTAACGAAAAGGGAGAGATAACCGAATCAGCTCCCCTTCCCTATCAAGGGATGAAAACAAAAGAAGCAAGGGAAAAAGTAGTTGAGGATTTGGAAAAAAATAATTTCCTTGAAAAAACAGAAAAACATGTCCATCAAACTCCAAGATGTGAAAGGTGCGGTTCTTTAGTAGAGCTTCTCCCCTCAGAGCAATGGTTTCTGAAAATGGACGAGCTGGCAAAAAAAGCTAAAAAACAAGTTAAAGAAGGAAAGATAAAATTTACTCCCAAAAGATGGGAAAAAGTATATTTCAACTGGCTCGACAATATCAGGGATTGGTGCATATCAAGACAGCTTTGGTGGGGACACAGACTCCCCGTCTGGGAATGCCAAAACAAAAAGGGGAAATATTTTCTCTCAGAAAAAGAACCTAAAAAATGCCTCGTTTGTGGTAAATGCAACCCCAAACAAACCACAGATGTTCTTGATACGTGGTTTTCTTCCGCTCTCTGGCCTTTTGCTACTTTAGGATGGCCAAAAAAGACAAAAGACCTTAAGACTTTTTATCCCACAAATACTCTTTCAACTGATAGGGGGATTATAAATCTCTGGGTGGCTCGAATGATTTTTTCAGGCATGGAGTTCATGAAAAAAATACCTTTTGATAAAGTATATATCCATGCTACCGTCCTCACAAAAGACGGGAGAAGAATGTCAAAATCTTTGGGAACGGGAATTAATCCAATGACTTTAATAGAAAAATACGGCGCTGACGCAACCAGATTCGGCCTTTCTTACCAAATAACGGAATTACAAGACATGAAGTTTTCAGAAGATAACATAATAATGGGTAAAAAATTCTGCAACAAGATATGGAACGCAAGTAGGTTTGTTCTTCAACAAATTCCGGAATCAAAATTCAGCGTTAAAAATTTAAAGCCCAAAGAAATTAAAAACAAATCCAATAAAAAGACGATTAAGTCCCTGGAAAAGATCATAAATACCGTAGACAAGGATATTGAAAAATTTCAGCTCGGGAAGGCCTGCCACAGCCTTTATGACTTTTTCTGGCACAACTTCTGTGATAAATGCATTGAAGAAGCAAAAGAAAGGAAAGAAGACGAAGAAACCCAAAGAGTTTTGCTTTATACCCTTTTAACTTGTCTGAAAATTCTTCATCCCTTTATCCCTTTCCTGACAGAATCAATATATCAAAACCTCCCCTTAAAAGACAAAAAGAAATGCTTGATGGTGGAAAAATGGCCATCTTAAAATAAAGTTTTTAAAGCATGGATTATCCTCTTTTAATAATCTTCGGAGTGCTACCAAGCTTAATATGGCTTTTGTTTTTTTTGAGAAAAGATATCCATCCGGAGTCCAATAGAATGATAATAAAAGTTTTTACCTGGGGGATGATAGCAGCCATACCGGTTTTTTTCATAGAGTTAGGACTTGAATACACTTTAAAACCTTTAGCTCTTCCCTTAATGGTCTTTTGTTTTCTATCCGTTGCTTTACCAGAAGAAATTGCAAAGTATTTAGTTGTTAAAAAGAAGGCTCTTTCCAGTCAGGAAATGGACGAACCCGTAGATGCAATGATATATATGATTATTGCAGCCCTAGGGTTTGCTGCTTTAGAAAATATTCTAATGCTTTGGCATCTTAAAACATTCGACCTTTTCACAGCAAGCTGGTTAAGGTTCATAACAGGAACTTTTTTACACGTTTTAACCTCGGGGATAGTGGGCTATTTTCTTGCTCTTTCTTTTTCAAACATGAAAATGAGGAGAGTGCTGGTGTTCTCTGGAATTGTTATTGCTTCTCTGTTGCACGCTGCTTACAACTTCTCTATAATAACAGAAGGAACACCAAAAAAAACAGTACTTCTTCTTTTAGTTCTTGTTTCTTTCTTTGTTCTTGTTGCTTTTGAAAAACTAAAAAAAGAAAAAAGTATATGCCAACACTAAAAAATAAAGATTCAAAAAAAGAAGAAAAAGAATGGCTTTCTCCAAAAGAAAGAGAAGCCAAGCTTTCAATTGATCTTTATGAGACAGAAGAAAATTTAATTGTCCAGTCAACAATTTCCGGCGTTAAAGCAAAAGATCTTAATATTTCAGTTGAAAACGAAATACTTACCATCAAAGGCTCAAGGCAAAAAAACAGAACCGAAGAAGGAAAATATCTTTATCAGGAATGCTACTGGGGAAAATTTTTAAGACAAGTCACTTTGCCCGAAGAAGTTGACGCTTCAAAGATAAAAGCTTCTGTTGATGAAGGTATTTTAACTATTGTGATTCCTAAGATAAAAAAAGAAGATAAAAAGAAAATAAAAGTTATTGATAAATAATCCAGTCCTGATTTAATTTAAAACCGCCCCTTTCTAAGGAGCGGTTTTAATAACGGCAAAGGAGATATGTGCGGATGGTGGGAGTTGAACCCACACGAGTTTCCTCATTGGATCCTAAATCCAACGCGTCTGCCAATTCCGCCACATCCGCAAATCCCC
>CAZBVF010000031.1:0-4524 GCA_964495335.1 uncultured Candidatus Saccharibacteria bacterium | reverse complement strand
CATCTTGTCTTTTAAAATACCTTCTTTCAAGACGTATCTTACAATAAAAAATATCTTTTTTCAATAGCAAAAGGGGAATTCTTTAAAAGAATTCCCCTTCTCTTGATATCTCTTCCTTCAAAGAGTTCCAAGAATAATCGCCCTTGTCTTTCCAGTCACCTCTTTTTGAAATAATTTTACCGTTTTTAATCAATATCACTTTACAAATCTTTTCAATCTCTTTTACGATGCATCTTTCATCCTCAATAGCAAGATCAATTTCTCTTGCCTTAGCAAGTTTTGATTTTTCTTCTATCCTGTTTTTTCTTGAGACAAAGTACAATTTACCGTAAGGAAGCCTGTTCTTCCAAAGAGAACAAATGGTAACATTTTCCAAAGATTTAAGTCTGGCAGTCCAATAGATAATATTATGACCCATGATCTCTGCCTCAATCAAAAAATTTCTTAATTCCGGTGAAACAGTCAAATACTTGCAAAGAGACTTGTTCTTGAATATTCTCTTCAACCACTTTCCTTCTTCAGTGCTCTTATACTTTTCGTCATTTCCTAAAGCTCTCCAATCTACTTCTTTTCCAAAAAAATCACGGAAATTTCTTTCTATCACTTCGTATGTCGGGAAAAGAGTTCCGTCAAGGTCAACTACTATTCTAATCTTAATCACCCCCTATTTATATATTTTTAAATAACCAATGTTTTCTTTTACAACAAAAAAGAAAAAAAAGCAAGGAAAAACCGGTTGAGGTTAAACCTCAACCAAGTTTTCTAAAAGCTTAATTTATTTTTTCTGCTATTTCCTCTACCGCCTTCTTTGCTGTGGATATAGAGGTTTCTATTAACGGATAGTAATAATAATCACCGCAAAGGTAAGCTCCTTCAATGTTGCTTTTTATTCCCGAAAGTCTTGCGCCGGGAGCCAATATTACAAAAGGATTTTCAATAATCTCTTCCCTGACAATATTATATTCCTCATAAAAAGTATCCATATCCACCAATTTTTCATTGTCCGAGGGATAGATATAATGAGTGTTGTAGGGTCCGGCAAAAAGAAATCTTAAATTAGCTTGGTTGCCGGGAACTCCCATTACCACAGTTTTATCCCCTTTCAACTTTCCTTCTACCAAAAAACATTTTGTTCTGCTGTAAGAAATTCCCTTTCCTATCTTAATCTCCGGGAAAAACTTCTCAATTGAAGGGGAAGGAGTTGAAATCAAAACTTTCTCCGCCTCTTCTTCTCTCTCCTCACTTAATCTTTTATAATGAATCTTAAACCCTTTCTCTGTCTTTTCTATTTTAGTAACTTCAGAAGAAAGATTAATTTTAATTCCGCTATTTAAAGATTTTTTCTGTAAAACATCGGCCAATATCCTAACTCCCTCTTCAAAAGTGAAAACATTCTCTTTTGCCATTTCCATACCGAACCTAATATTAAAAAGGCCGTATTCAGCGGAAAAATCGTTCATGTTAATTTTTTTAAGAAAGGTGAAAATCATCATCGGCTCCATAAACATTTTCATCGTTTGAGGAGAACAATTCTTTAAATATTCAGCAAAAGAAACATCTCTTAGTTTTTTTAAGTTTTCACTTGGATTTTCAGGATCAAAGTTGCTTTGAAGCGATTCTCCTATTATCTTATTAACAATTTTCTGTTGGTCTTCGGGCATGCTTTTTATCATTTTAGGTAATTCAGAATAAGGCATAATTTTACCTTGGGCAAACATTCCCAAAAGATCCGGAGAAAAGGGAACCGATAACCCTTCCAACCCCAATTCCTTTATCAGTTCATAAGTCTTAGGTTGAAATTCCGGAGAAGTAACGCTAACACAATATTCCAAACGTCCTCCCGGGAGAGAGCTTTTTTCAAAAAGAACAGTATCAATATTCTTTTTTCCTGCTTCATAAGCAGCGGTTAAACCGCTAACTCCCCCTCCAATAATTGCTAATTTCTTCATAATAATTATATTCTAAAATTGATTTTACTTTTTATTATTATACCAACCCAGAAATTAAGAATCAATAAAAACCGGTTGAGGTTAAATCTCAACTGAGTTTTCCACAAACTAAAGATTTTCTTTTAAATAATCTTTAATGAAATTTAAGAAATCTCCCAACTTCTCTCTTTCGTTAATGGGCACGAAAGGACGAATATCAAGTATAAAATCTTCTTTTGAAAATTCTTCAACTTTTTTGAGAATATCCTCTTTCTTAATATTTTCCAGATGATAATACTTTAATTTTTTTCTAACTAAATCCTTATTTATTTCCGCTCCTTGCGTCTTAAGATACCAAAGATCATAAAGGTCTCTTCCCTTATTCCTGGAAAGCAAAGCTCTAATCTTTTCGGAAAAAATTTCATCTTTTGAAAGATGATGTATATAAGAGGTAAAAAGAACAGGATAATTTGTTTTAATAATTGATTTTTCGGGTTGAATTACTTTTTCCCTGAAAGAAAAGTCCAGATTAACAAAAGCTTCATACCCCAAAACATCGGGAGATGCTTTCAATAAAAACCTTTTCCCTGACAAACTTTCTCTGTTTCGGAAAGTAATTAATTCGTTTTTTGATATTTGATCGAATAATTCCTTGATAAAAGATATAAAATCTTCCTGATCCATTCCCACGGTAAAATCCAAGTCTTCTGAGAAGCGCGGTGCTTTATAGATTAAATGCAAAGCCGTTCCTCCTTTAAAGAAAATATCTCTGCTTTTCCCTTGTGAATATAACTCATTTAGGAAAAATAGCTGAAGATATTCTCTAAAAATTACTGCCTCGCTAATATTTTTCTTTTTTGACAAGAAGCTTACTTGTTCTTTAGTTATCATAAAGAAAGATAA
Source organism: uncultured Candidatus Saccharibacteria bacterium (assembly GCA_964495335.1). Taxonomy (GTDB): domain Bacteria; phylum Patescibacteriota; class Minisyncoccia; order Minisyncoccales; family CAZBVF01; genus CAZBVF01. Next base: position 1,693 of record CAZBVF010000031.1, on the reverse strand, counting down.
TTTTTTAATATCTCGGTTATTTTTTTGTATTGCCTATCTTTCGGATACTTTTTTAAATATTTCTTCAATCTTGAAATGTTTAAACGGCTTAAATCATATTCATCTATACTCGTCTTCCTATATCCTTTGCTAACAAGATAAAGCTGATCTAGAAGAGCTTTTTCGGGAAAAGCGATAATAAAGTCGTTTTTCTTCTCATATCCCCAGAAAAGATCTTTTTTAATGTGGGTATAAGCAAATTCTTTCCCCTGAACGACCTTCTTGTTTGTCTTTCTTGTTGTTGCACTAGAAATGCTGTATGGAAATTGAGAAAGAATCCCATAAAAGTTTAAAGCGCTCTCAAAGGAAACATAAGAAGGCTGGTAAATAAAATTAGCTAAAGCAAAACTGCTAACATCAGATTCTTTTAACAAATACTTGTTTCTCTCTATTCTTAATATTATACCTGATTCCAACAATCTACTGATTACCTTAAATAAAGTGCTTTCTTTTTTTATTCCTAAAATATTCTTTAAAGTCTGCAATGTAAAAAGAGAAAAACCAGAATTATAAATTTTCTTTGTTGCCGTTGCTAAGTTATATCGTTCCATATACTATACATTTTATATAGTTCATAGAATCTTGTCAAGAAAAATATTAAGCCTCGTCCAAATTAAATCCTACCAGGACACCCTAACCCCAAAGACCGGTTGAGGTTAAACCTCAACCGACTTAACCAAGTTTTCCACAAGCAATAATAAAATATTTTTATATATACTCTTATTATTGTTTTTTAATTAAATGTTGATATAATAACGTTGTATGAAAAAAGTTAAATTAGAATTTAACCTGCCTGTTTCTGTCATTAAAGAAGATAAGGATTACATAGCTTTTAGTCCTGCTTTGGATTTATCTACTTGCGGAAAAAGTTACGAGGAAGCCAGAGAGAGATTTTTAGAAGCAGTAAATATATTCTTTGAAGAAATTATTAAAAAGAAAACTTTAGAAAGCGCTTTAAAAGATTTGGGGTGGAAAAAGGTTCAAGCCAAATGGAAACCACCTGTGATAATATCTCAAGAATCTCAAACCATCAAAGTCCCAGCATAAATAGCAAGCTTAAAACCAATAAAATGGAAAAGGTTTGAAAAATTTCTTTTATTTGTTGGTTGTTATTTCGAAAGAGAAAAAGGAGACCATAGAATTTACTGGAGAAGTGACCTAAAAAGACCGGTAGTTATTCCCAGAGAAAAACAATTACCGGTTTTTATAATTAGAAACAATCTACGTGTTTTAAAAATTGATCCTAAAGAATTTTTAGAAATCATAAAAAGAATCTGATTAATTTAGATTAGACCTCCATCAACGCATTCTTTTATCGCAGTTGAACTTAAATCGAGTTTTCCACAGGCTACAATAGAAAAAAGTGATACAATAAAGAAATTGAGTTTCACTCTTTTTTTATGAAATTACGCAAAACAAGTATTGCAAAATTTGCTAAGAGTAATTTTTTTATCCCCTCTCTTGTTTTTATACTAGTCATTGTCAGCTGGTTTTTTTTATTGATAACAGACTCCACTGTTGAAGAAGAGACCAGTTCTGTTTCCTGGAGCCAAAAAGAAGATTATAAGATTGAAGAAACTTCGAAAGGAATATTCGTTATAAACGAAGAAGCAGGAATTAGTTTTAAGGTTCCGGAAGGATGGGAAATAGAGAT
>CAZBVF010000030.1:0-16894 GCA_964495335.1 uncultured Candidatus Saccharibacteria bacterium | reverse complement strand
TCCAAACAGAAGACTTGCATTTTTCATTGAACTCGGCAATCCCGTATTTTTCTATATCTTTTTTGCTTTTAAGATTAAGCTCTTTTTCCACTTCCAACTCCACGGGCAATCCGTGAGTATCCCATCCCGCTTTTCTTTCAACTCTAAATCCTTTCATTGCTTTGTACCTTAAAATTATATCCTTAAAAACTCTCGCTAAAACATGATGAATACCCGCTTTACCGTTAGCGGTAGGAGGGCCTTCAAAGAAAACAAAATCTTCAGCTTTTTTTGGCCGATTTACGCTTTTCTCAAAAATATTGTTTTCCTTCCAAAATTTGAGTGTTTTTTCTTCTTTCTCTGAAAAATTCATAGGGATATCTTACAATTTTTAAGATTAAAAGTCCAGCTACATTTCTTCCGGAGAAGAAATGCCCATTAAATCAAACGTATTTTTTAAAGTTTTTTTAAAGGCAATAACTAAAAGGTGGCGGGCTCGGGAAACCTTTTCAGAGTCTGATATAACCCGGCACTCATGGTAAAAATGATGAAAAGAAGAAGTTAATTCCATGGCATAGCCGGGAATTCTCTGAACTTGATAATCAAAAGCAGTGTCTTCAATTATCTCGGGAAATCTTAATATTTTTTTTGAAAGATTCAGCTCAGAAGAATCCGACAGCTCTTTTAAAGAATTTACCTTTAAATCCTTTTCTTTTATTCCCGATTTCTTTAAGATACTGCAGGCTCTCGCATAAGCATACTGAATATAGAAAACAGGATTCTTTTCTGTTTTTTCTTTCGCTAAAGACAAGTCAAAGTTAAGGTGAGTGTTTGAAGCTCTCTGAAGAAAAAAGAATCTTGCAACATCCAAACCTACTTCATCAACTAATTCTTTCAAAGTTACATAGTCTCCCTTCCTTTTAGACATTCTCATTGCCTTTCCTTCTTTTATAAGTCTTACAAGCTGCATAATTATAATTCTGATTTGATCTTTATTATAGCCCAAAGCAGAACAAGCAGATTTCATTCTTTCTATATATCCGTAATGATCAGCTCCCCAAAGATAAATTAAAAGGTCGAAATTCCTTTCGAATTTATCTTTCATATATGCTATATCAGAAGCGAAATAAGTTTTTTCTCCTCCTTTTTTAACTAAAACTCTGTCTTTATCGTCTCCGAATAAAGAAGATTTAAACCATAAAGCTCCGTCTTTTTGATAAGTCAAATTCTTTTTTTCTAAATACTCAAGCGCTTTTCCTATTTTCCCTTCTTCATGAAGACTTTTTTCAGAAAACCATCTGTCAAACTTAATGCCCATTGACTCAACATCAGGCTTTATTATATCTTCCAGAATAATTTTTGACGCTTCCAGTCCGGCTTCTTCCGGATTGCCAGAGTTAATCTTTTTTCTGACCTCATTAATATATTCTCCCTTGTAAGCAGCATCTTCTTTCCCCAAAACAGAGTCCCCCAGTTTTTTTATCTGTTCTCCCGCATCATTAACATAATATTCTCTTTCAACTTCAAGGCCAGCTTTTTCCAAAACGTTGGATATAACATCCCCGCAAAAACCTCCCCTTCCGTTTCCCAAAGTAAGAGGACCGGTCGGATTAGCTGAGATAAATTCAACCTGAACTTTTCTTCTTTTCTTTTCCAATTTGCCAAAGCCATCGCCTTCTTTCAAAGCATTTTTAAGAGAAAGCTTAATTTTATCAGAAGAAATGAAGAAATTAACAAAACCGGGTTCTCTAATTTCTATTTTCCCTAAAATTGTTCTTGAGGATTCAATTTTCTCTATTTTTTCTTTAATCAATTTTGCAATCTTTATCGGCTTTTCTTTAAAAGAGGAGGACAAAACAAGTGCAATATTTGAAGAATAATCTCCATGTTCATCCACTCTAGGTGACTCAATAATAGGCTCTGGAATTTTAAAAACAAGCTTCTTTTCTTTTTGGAGCTCTTTAACTGATTTTTTTATTAATTCTTTTACTTCTTGACGAATCATCAAGTTTATTTTACCGTTATAGGAAGATTATGTCTAACTATAAATTTGAACTTAACTACAATTTAAAGGAGATTGAAAAAGGAAAACTTTACAAATCCAGCCAGCCCGACAAGAAATTTCTTTCCTATTTAAAAGATTCTTACGGTATAAAAACCATCGTTTCTTTAAGAAATAAAGTTGATAAAGAAGAAGCAGAAGCTGCAAAAGAAAAAAACATTTCTCTCGTACATATTCCCCTAACTCCTTTCTCGGGAATTAGCGGGGAAAAGGCTTCTTTTTTCCTTCGTCTTTTCCAAGAAGAAAAAAATCTTCCCGTTCTTTTACACTGCAGAAGAGGAAAAGACAGAACAAATGTTATGGCGGCAATTTTCAGAACCTACTATCAAAATTGGCCCGAAAAAGAAGTTTTTAAGGAAATAAACGAAGAAAGAGTTAATCTTTATTGGAAAATGATAGCCAAATGGGAGTGGAAAGCAATAAGAAAGATTAAAAAAAATGAAAATCTTATCTGAAAACAAAAAGGCAAGATTTAGCTTTGATATAATAGAAAAATTCGAAGCAGGAATAGTTTTAACGGGACAGGAAGTAAAATCAATAAAATCAGGAAGAATAAACATTGCTTCCAGCTATGTTACTTTCCAAGATGAAGAAGCTTTTCTTGTTAACGCTAAAATACCTCCCTACCAACCAAAAAACGCCCCTTCCGATTACAACCCTGAAAGAAAAAGAAAACTTTTGCTTAAAAAAAAGGAAATAAAGTACTTAATAGGAAAATCTCAAGAAAAAAACTTGACTTTAATACCAATTAAGGTATATATTAAGAAGAGAAAAATAAAGATTGAATTTGGACTTGCCAGAGGGAAAAAGGAAATAAACAAGAAAGAACAGATTAAAAAGCGAGAGGAAGAAAGAAGAATTAGAAGAATTTTGAAAACACGGGGATGAATTTGCTTCGATGGAAAATTTTTCCAAAATATGCAAGCTGAGAATTGCAGTAACCTCGTTAAACTTCTGCAAAAAAATAAGTGCAAACTTATTCAAAAAACCTGCTTTAGCTTTTGCTTAAGGCAGCGCTCTGATAGCCGACTTCCGATAAGCTAAAAGAGTGTCATATTTTTCGGAATAGATGATCTTAGACTCTCCGGAAGATCGTCAAAACAAAGGAGAGAAACTTGGTAAATTTTTGTCTGTCTATAATTTACCGAGGATTAAAAGACAGACTAAGCTTGTAGAATTATTTTGGCACATTTTTCAGACGGGGATTCACCTCCCCCATCTCCACCTTGAAAAAAAGAACAATAGCCAACAATAGAATAAGAGCAAGAGAAGTAAGAGTTGTTGACGAAAAAGGCAAACAGATAGGAGTATTAGAGTTAAAAGATGCGCTTCAGCTTTCATTGGAGCGCGGTTTAGATTTAGTACAGGTAACAGAAAAAGTAGATCCTCCCGTCTGTAAGATAATGGACTTGGGAAGACATCTTTACCAGCAAGAAAAAAAAGAAAAAGAATCAAAGAAAAAGAAAGTAGGAGAAATGAAAGGGATAAGGATGAGTCCGAGAATTTCCGAGCATGATATGAGAACAAAAGCAAAAAACGCAATAAAATTCCTCACAAAAGGAGATAAAGTAAGGATAGAATTAAGAATGAGAGGAAGAGAAAAGGCATTGCAAGATTTTGCCAGAGAAAAAATAAACAAATTTTTAGAAATAATCGGAGAGGAGATAGAATACAAAACAGAAAGAGAAACTAAAAAACAACCCAGAGGAATAACTACAATAATTTCAAAAAAATGAAAACAAGAAAATCAATTACAAAAAGGTTCAAAATTACCAAATCCGGGAAGATTATGCGCAGAGCAATCGGGCAGAATCATCTTAGGGGTAAAAAATCCGGAAACAAGATCAGGCAAAAGAGAAAATGGGTAGAGGTTTCTGAAATAGAGGCTAAAAAATTAAAGAAATTATTACCGGGCTTATGACGAGAGTTAAAAGAGGAACAATTGCAAATAAAAGAAGAAAAAATATCTTAAAGCATGCTAAAGGATTTAAATGGGGAAGAAAATCAAAATATAAGCAGGCAAAAGATGCTCTTTATCATGCCTGGACTTATGCTTACAGAGACAGGAAGACAAAGAAAAGAGATTTTAGAAAAAGCTGGCAGACCCAAATTAATGCTGCCTGTAGAAATTTTGGAATTTCCTACAGTAAATTTATCCACCAACTAAAAGAGAAAAATATCGAGTTGGACAGAAAAATATTATCTCAATTGGCTAAAGAAAAGAAAGATATATTTGAAAAAATAGTAGAAGAATCAAAAAAATAACAACTCCGAAAAATATAAAAAAGAATGTTTAAAAGAAACATTCTTTTTTTATTCTTCAATTAAAGATTCAGGTTGGAAATATTGATTTATTTTTAATTTTTCAGAATTAACCTCTTCTATCTTCCCTTCTTTCAATTTCACTTTCAAAATCATGCTTTCCATGGTTTCTTCAGAAAAAGACTGGTCAAAAATGAAATTTCCTAAACTGTAGGCAATCCAACCTTCATTATATTTTTCAACTCTTTGAAGAACATGAGGATGATGGCCGACTACCAAATCAGTCCCCTCGTTAACGCATTCTTTAAAGAAAGCCTCTTTAGGGTCAGAAGGGTTTTCATTATATTCCACTCCCCAATGCAAAGAAACAATTAAGAAGTCTGTTTTCTTCTTTGATTCTTTAATTTTTTCTAAAACTTCTTTTTCCTTTCCAACACAAGCTATTCCCGAGTTGTGTCCAGAAGCTCTCCAAGATTCAGGACACAAATTTGTGAAAGCAAGAAGCCCAATTTTATAATCTTTAATTTCTACTACCTTAAGAGAAAAAGCTTCTTCTTCATTGAATCCAGCCCCAACATAACTTATACCGTTTTCTTTTAAAATATTCATGGTATCTTCCAGCGCTACAGCTTGATAATCAATCATGTGATTGTTGGCCAAAGACAAAATATTAAAACCAGCATAAGTTAAGCCATTAATTGATTCGGGATTAAAGCGAAAAGAATATATCCCTCCAACCTTATTTCCTTTTTCTGATATAGGACCTTCTAGGTTTCCGAAAAGAATGTCTGATTTCTCAAATTCCTTTTTGATTTTCAAAAAAGGAAATTTAAAATCTCCGCCTCCATAATTTTTCACCATCATTTCAACTCCCCTGTTTAACATAATGTCCCCCACGAAGAAAAGATTTATTTCCTCTGTCTTCTTCTCTTCTATTTTTCTTTCTTCCCCTTCTTTTTCAGGGAGAACAATTAGAAAGAAAGAAAAAATAATTAAAAAAAGAAAAATCGAAATTATTTTAATTTTCATATTTTTTTCAAAGCAGCTTAATTTAAATTTCTATCCTTTCTTTCTTTAATATTTCCCTTTTCTTTTTTTCTCCTTTATTGTAACCGCCTATCTTTCCATCGGACCTTATAACTCTATGGCAAGGAATATTAGAATTTCTATTTTTATTTAGAATATTACCAACTGCCCTCCAAGATTTAGGACTTCCTGATTTTTGAGCAATCTCTTTATAGGTTGAAACTTTTCCTTTGGGTATTTTTTTAACTTCCCTTAAAACTTTCTCTTCAAAATTCATAGGTTAAAAAGTTTTGATATTTCCCTTAAAGACATCGTATTAACAACATCTTTTTTTTCAGCCCAACCCCTTCTTGCCTGGAAAACTCCAAACTTTATAAAAGAAAACTGATCAACTTGATGGGCATCGGAATTGATAATAATTTTAAGGCCCATATTTATCACTTTTCTTATGTTCTCATCATTTAAATCAAGCCTTAAAGGGTTAGAATTCACTTCTAAAATAATATTGTTTTCCTTTGCTGCTTTAAATATTTCTTCCCAATTAGCCAGATAAGCGTCTCTTTGTCCGATTAATCTTCCCGTCGGATGAGCCAAAATTTTCACATAAGGATTTTTCATGGCTTTAATTATTCTCTCTGTCATTTTTTCTTCTGTCATCTTAAGGCCAGAATGAACTCCGGCGATTACATAGTCAAGTTTTTCTAATGCCTCATTTTTAATATCTAAGGATCCGTCACTTAAAATATTGGTTTCAGCACCCTGTAAAATTCTAAAATTATTATTTAACTTTTGATATTTTTTATTCAGTCTGTCTATCTCTTTTCTCTGCTTCAAGAGATCCTCTTCATTTAATCCATTTTCTATTCTTAAAAATTTTGTGTGGTCAGAAACACCAATGTAATCATAACCCAAACTCATTGCTCTTTCGGCAATCTCAGATATACTATTTTCCCCACCATTCCAGGAAGAATGGCAATGCAAATCCCCCTTAATTTCTTTTTCCGAAATTAAAGAAGGGAGATTTTTCTCAAGAGAAGATTCTATCTCTCCTCTGTCTTCTCTTATTTCGGGAGGAATCCATTCCATTCCGAGAGAATGATAAATTTCTTTTTCCGTTTTGCCTGCAATTTTCTTCTTTTTTTTAAAAAGACCGTACTCGTTCAACTTCAATCCTTTTTTAATAGCAATTTTCCTTGTTTTAATGTTGTGTTCCTTAGATCCGGTAAAATACTGCAGAGCAGAACCAAAGCTTCCGGAAGGAATGATTCTCAAGTCAATGTCCAGGCCTTCTCTAGTCCTGACCGATGATTTTGTTTTTCCTTTCCCCCAAATTTTTACAACTTCTTTCAGGGAAACAAAAAAATCCATTGTTTTTTCAGGATTTTTTGAGGTTGCCAGAAGATCAACGTCTCCAATTGTTTCTTTTCTTCTTCTGACAGATCCGGCTGTTTCAATTTCTCCAATTTCTTTTAATTCTTTGAGTTTATTTTTTATTCTCTCGGCTTCGGAAAGAGCGTCAATTAAAAGAAATCTTCCCTTGCTCTCTTTGAGAAAATTTATACTCTCAATAATATTTTTTTCCGTTTTTTCTCCAAAACCGGGAAGAGAAGAAATCTTATGATCTTTTGCGGCTTTTTCCAGTTCTTTTACATTAGTGATTCCGAGTTCCTTGTATAGGATTCTTACCATCTTAGGCCCCACTCCCTCAACGGCAGATATTTTTCCCATCTGAACAGGCATTTCTTTTTTTAGTTTTTCGTAATACTCTATCTTTCCCTTTTTAATATATTCTTCAATTTTTTCAGCAATGCTCTTGCCTATGCCGGGCAAATTTTCCAATTCTTTCAATCCTCCCTTCTTATATATCTCAGAAACATCTTCCTTTAAATCTTTTAAAGTTAAAGCTGCCTTCTGATAGGCATAAGGCTTGAAAGGAATTTCTTTTGAGTTTAAAAATCCCGCAATCTCAAAAAATATTTTAGATATTTCCCGATTCATTGTCTTCGCCGTCAAAGATATCTTTAAAATCCATTTTAATTCCTTTGTCGAAAACTCCTTTTATGTCATCTTTCAAGCAAAGAAGGAAAATTACCCCCAAAAGACCCATAACACCAACCGTGATAAAGACCGGATTAAATCCAAAGCGCATAACTGCCCATCCTCCAATCATTCCGGTAATTCCAATACCAATGCCGTAAGAACTGCCACTCAATCCCCATTGAGTAGCCTCTCTTCCCCGGTCAAGATATCTTGTAAAAATTGGTGACCAGCCCGAAGCGCTGGTTGCCACACCCAAAGCGTAAACAACCTGCAATATGTATATATGAATTGGCTTAGTGGCAAAAACAAAACCAAAGGGGACTAAAGAAGCAATAAAAAGGCCTACCGTCAAAAACCAATAATCATCTTTCTCTCCCGAACATTTGTCCAAGAAAAAGCTAACAGGAACCCTGAACAAAGACCTGAAAATCCAATAAGCAGCCGATGCTGCTCCAGCAATAAAAACAGACCCTCCTTCAATTCTCTCCACAATAAAGATAGCGAAAATAGGGGTAACCAAACCCCATCCGCTCCAAAAAGCCAAGTCGCTTAAAATAAGGTATTTTATAATTCTGTTAACTTTAAATCTTTTCATTTTTTAAAATAGTTATTGTTTTATTTTATCACAAGGAAAGAGACAGAAGAAGATTGTCCCTTGACAAATTAACAAAAAAAGATTATAATATTATTCATAAGACAGCTCTTCTCTTGCAAGAATCTGCCTCTACACCTCCTTTTTGAGGTCTCCTAAAATTCTCTTTTATTTTAAAAGAGGGGGATATTGGCCTTGTGTCGAAAAGATTCTTGTAAGACTAAGGGCTGTTTTTTTATTTCAAAAACCAAGAAGATGAGAAAAATTATCTAGCAAATACCAAACAATAAAAGCAAAAACTATAATTGTTAATATAAAATCAAGTAATTTCATAAAATTAATAACGGAATTTATAATAAACGAGCCCGAAATATTCATGAAAAGCTAAGTCTGACTTTCTGAGATTTTTTGGATCTGGGAAAAGGCCGAGAATACCAAAAACTTTTTCTTCCTGAAAGTCTGCTGGAGCGGGGATGGGATTCAATCCCGATTTCTTAAAAATATAAACGGCTCTGGGCATATGAGAAGCAGAAGTTAACAGAGCAAACCTTTCCTCTCCCAATACTTTTTGCAGTTCAATTGAAGCTTGATAAGTGTTTTTTGACTCTTCTTCAAGCAAAATATCTTCTCTTGGAATCCCCAGACTGGCAAGAAAATCAGAAGTCAGAGATCCGGTGCTTTCAATCAAAGAAAGAGGATGGCTTCCTGAGATAATAATTTTAAGATCGCCTTCTTTCTTAAAATAAATTTGAATAGCCCCGGCAACTCTGGCTAAAGTGCTTTCAGATAATTGGCTGTTTGAAGGAAAATCTTCCCCTCTTGCTCCTCCCATAAGCAAAACCAAAGAATCAATATTTTCAATATCTTCTTCTGATATTTCCCCATAATAATTCTCAAGAGGAGATATTAAAATATTGGCAAAAGCGCTTGAAAATAAAAAATAACAAAAGGTTCCGATTAAAATAAAGGTTATTCCAACTTTTCTTTTTTTAAAGAAAAGAAACAAGCCGATTAAAAGAAAAACTAAAATAAAAACGCTCGGAAGTAAAAAAAATTGTATGACTTTGAACATCAACATGCTGTCCTATTTTTTAAATAGTGATTGGTTTTAAACCTGCTCTATTTTAAATCTATATTTTGTAAACCCTGTATCCGTCTCTAACTTTTTCGCTGACTTTAAGTCCCACCGAGTCTCCCTTTTTGGCTTTATCAACTTTTTCATGTTCTACTTCCATTGATCCTACAACTTGTTCAAAATCGGTATCCCCGCCAACAACTCTTATGTTCTCTCCCTCTTTCAACTCGTCGGAAAGTTCTATTACGGCAACCCCGAGATTGTCAAAATAATGAGTTATTTTCCCTATTAATTTTCCGTTTTCAATTTCTTCTGGCATAAATATTTATAAAATTTAAATTGACGACCTTTTTAAAATAAATTATAAAATTTCTTATACCTATTTTAACACCTGGCAAAAAACAGTAAAGAATCTTAAATTTCTTTCTGAAGAACAAAATAAAGATTATTTCTTGCCTGATTTTTACTTTTTAAAATTCCTGCGTCTTTTATCTTAAAACTCGTCTTTTTGATTAGCTTTTTGATCTCCTTTTTTGAAAAAAAATGATAATATCTGTTGAATTTGTTCTCTCCCGAAGGATTTTTCCAAGGGACAAGAACGTCTCCGAGGTCAAGATCGGAAAGAAAGAAAATTTTCAATAAGGTAAATTTTAAAAGAAGAATCTGAAATTTTTTTCCTTTGGGCTTCCAAACAGTAAAAATTAATTTCCCTCCTTTTTTTAAAACTCTTTTTGATTCTTTCAAAAATTCCATTCTTAATTTTTCCGAAGGAATATGGTGAAAAACAGCAATACTGAAGACTTTATCAAAATATTCATCAGGAAAAGGAAGAGAAAAAGCGTCAGCTTCCAAGAATTCAGATTTTGGATATTTTTCTTTTGCTTCTTTTATTAAACTTCTACAACTATCAACTCCGACATAATCGATTTTTCCTTTCAGAAAGGGATAAAATCTTCCGTTCCCGCAACCCAAATCCAAAACTTTCTCTCCTTCAAAGATATTCTCTTTTAAAAAGCTTACTGTTTCGGGCCAAGGAGTTGATCTTGTTTTTGAAAAATGGCCGGCAATAGCCTCATACCCTTTTTTGGTCTCGGCCATTAATTTTTGAGCACGTTCTTTTTTCATTGAAAGTTATAATATTCAGTTTAAAATAAAGAATATGGGAAATATAAAAGAAGAGACAATTAAACAAATAATAAAAGAAAGAATAGAAAATCCGGAAACTCTCTCCTCTATTAAAAGGAAAATGGCAAAGAAATTCAAAACTTCCTGCCCTTCCAATATAGATTTATTAGAATCTTACCATGAATTGGTAAGGAATAAAAAGATTAAAAAGGCTCCATGGATAGAAAATCTTTTACGAATAAGGCCGGTAAGATCATTGTCGGGCATTGTTAATGTTTCCGTTTTAACAAAGCCTTATCCTTGTCCGGGAAAATGCATATACTGCCCCCAAGAAAAAGATATCCCAAAAAGCTATCTTGATAAAGAACCTGCTGTAATGAGAGCAATTTTAACCAATTACCATCCCGCAACACAAGTTTTAATAAGACTGGCTTCCTTAAAAAAAACAGGGCACCCGACAGACAAGATAGAACTGAGAATAATTGGAGCAACCTGGAGCTTCTACAGTAAAAAATACCAAACTTGGTTTATCAAGGAATGTTTTCGGGGAGCTAATGAGTTTGAGGGAAAAAGAACAAAGAATCAGTCTTTGTCTTACCATCAAAAAAGAAATGAAAACTCAAAACACAGGATAATAGGCCTTTCCGTTGAAACAAGGCCCGACTTTATTGACAAAAAAGAGGTAATGAGAATGAGAAAAATGGGGGTTACAAGAGTTGAGCTTGGAGTTCAAAGCATTTATGATGATGTTTTGGAAAAAAACAAAAGAGGCCACGGGATCAAAGAAACTAAAAAAGCAACAAAACTCCTTAAAGACGCAGGAATGAAAGTCTGTTATCAAATGATGCCCAACCTTTTCGGATCCACTCTGAAAAAAGACGAAGAAATGTTTAGAACTCTTTTTTCCAGTCCCGAGTTCCAGCCCGACCTTTTAAAAATATATCCAACAGCAATAATAAAAGGAACATTGCTTCATAATTACTGGAAAAAGGGGAAATACAAACCTTACTCCAAAAAACAGTTAATATCGCTCGTTAAGAAAATAAAGAGAATGGTCCCCTTCTATGTAAGGATACAAAGAATAACAAGAGACATTCCTCCTTCAAAAATAGTTGCCGGACCGGCTAAAATTTCTAACTTAAGACAAATAATCACAGAAGACATGAAAAAAGAAGGATGGAGATGCAAATGTATAAGATGCAGGGAAGCAGGCAAAATTTATTCCCTTAAAAAAGAAAAAGACTTTTTTAAAAAGAAAGTCTCTCTTTTCCGCCAGGAATACTCAGCTTCCGGGGGTAAAGAAATTTTTCTAAGTTTTGAGGACGAAAAAAGAGAAATCCTCTTCAGCCTTTTAAGACTAAGGATCCCTTCCGGTGATAAAAATATGATTTCTTCTTTAAAAAACTCTGCTTTAATAAGAGAGGTCCACACTTACAGTCAACTTCTTCCAATAAAAAAGGGGAAATCTTCTCTTGTTTCGGGACAACACAAGGGTTTGGGAAAAAAGTTGATAAAAGAAGCAGAAAAAATAGCAAAAAAAGAATTTGGGCTCAAAAAAATAGCCGTTATCTCCGGCATAGGAGTAAGAAATTATTATAAAAAACTTGGCTATTCTTTGGAAAACACCTATATGGTAAAAAAGCTCTGACTCAAAAGCAATCCCACAAGATATCCGATTATAGAAAAAAGAGCAATTGGAGGTAAGGCGGGCATGGCACTCTTAAATCCTTTTTTATAAAAAATCCAAAAGCTGAAAAAAAGACCGAAAAGAGAAAAAATAGCAACCAAAGAAGAAAAAAATAATCCTTCTCTCACTAAACTGGCGGAAAGAAGCAAAGGAAAAGCAATGTCTCCCCCTCCTAAGACAAAAGACCTTTTCTTTGTTTCTTTTTCTTTTAAAGAGTGTCCGAAGTCGCTAATCTCAATTGGGATAATCAAAGCCAAGACAGCGTCATGCTTCATCATCTCAACTGCTATTTTCTGCATATGTTTTGTTTTGTAAACAGCGATAAAATCATATATTGAAAACAAAACAAGCAGAAAAACGATTGTTTCAGGATTAATAGAAAGAGCAAAAACACCTCCTATCCCGGCCAACCCTAAAATCATACAGAGATTATGATTGAATACAGTGGGATTTTTTAATCTCCAAAAAACAATCAGTCCCATTATCAAAAAAGCTAATAAGTCCAACATCCACAAAGAAAGAAGTAATGACCCGGAAATCCAAACAGTAAAAGAAAAAATAATTTTGTAAAAAGAACCTCTTTTCTTTTTTGCGAAAGAGAAAAAAGAAAAAAAGAAAATAAAAGCAAGGACAATCAAAAAGCTTCCTAAAAAATCAAAAAAATCTAATTCAGACAAATGGATCTCTCCTGCTTCTGAAGCCTTTAAAATCAGAAAAGCAGAACTAATTCCCAAAACTAAAACAATAGAGAAGAGAATCGCTTCCCAGAGAAAAACTGTTTTAAAAAAATTAGGAGCTTTTAGCTCCTCTTTTTTGATTTTTGGCATTTTTTTGAGATAAAGGAACTTGGTGTACGATAACCTATTTTTCCTTTTTTTGCTTTTTTTGAAGAATATTTTTTCATTTAATTTCTTTTCACTCTCGTCAAGCCGGAGCAAGGAACAACCTGCACTCCATTTTTTTCTAACTCATCTAAAAATAAGTTAATACCCAAAGAGTCAGAACTCATGTGTCCGGCAATAATAATATTAAGGTTAGCGTTTTCTGCTTCTTTTTTATGCTCTTCTGATATGTGCATACCGATAACCGTTCCCACTCCGGCATTAACCAGCTTTTCATATAATTTAGCAGAACCTTCCGTGCCTCCGGTAATTTCCGTTAAGGCAACTTTGCCACAATGGTTTTCTTTGTCTCCAACAAAAATCTTAGGGCCCACTCCTATCTCACAAGCTCTTTGGTACTCGGGTATTTTTTTCAAAAGACTAATTAAGTCTTCCAGCCTTTCATGTTCTTCTCTTTCAATTAAGTGTTTCAAAAAATTAGCAGATAAATTATCGCAAGGAGTATGAGAATTCATTAAGTTTATTCCCATTATTTTAGCAGCGTCAACCGTTCTTTGATGATTAAGGCCATTAACTCCCCGAGCCACTTCACTAATTCTGGGTTTCATTAACCCTTCGGCAACATTAATGGGAACACCGTAAAAATTCATAACCTCGCATTGCAAATCCATGACCTCCGCAAGACTGGCCAATCCTTTTCCTATGGGATGATGAGCTATTACCAAATCTATTCCCCCTATTTCTTTTGCCATTAAAAGTTCAGCAGGACCAATATCAACTCCTGCTAAAACTTTTTTTATCTCTTTGTCTTGGGAAATATTATAGATTCTTGAGTCTAAAAAAGGGTTCGTTAAAGCTTCCTTGTCAAAATATTCCTTTTCTTCTTCAGACAATCTTTCGTATTTTTTCTTTTTTCTCTCTAAGAACTTTTCAACTCCTTCTTTCCCTCTGAAATCAGCATCAATCCCCATTCTTATGGATAGATTGTGAATATCGCTAACTTTCATTTTTTGAACTGTTTTCCTTAAGGATTTTTTCGTAAAGTTGGCTAATCATCTTTTCTTCTTCTTTCAAGCTCAAAACCTCTCGGCGAATCCGAGCTTTTTCCCTTCTTATAAATTTTCGAACCGAATTCGGCAATTTTATGTCTGGCATAAACAATGGTGACCTGAAGCCACAATAATATGCTTAAAAATTTGTTAGGATTCATAAAAAAACAACATCCCTTTCAGTTCCTCTCTGTTATTCTCCTTTAATAACTGCTAAGGGAGTTAGTTTCGCTACTTTCCGGCCAAGGCCGGCTCCTTCAACAACTTTAATTACTTCGTCGACGTCTTTATATGCTAAAGGGGATTCTTCGGCAATCCCTTCCATAGACTTACATTTAACAATAATACCTTTTTCTCTTAATCTTTCAATAACTTCTTTTCCCGACGCGCTTTTAGCAGCTCTATGGCGAGACATTGCCCTTCCTGCCCCATGGTTTACAGTATACCATACTTCTTTTGATTTTCCAGTCCCCCCAAGGACAAAAGAAGAAGTTCCCATAGATCCGGGGATTAGAACCGGCTGGCCGGAAATCTTGTACTTTTCTGATAATTCCGGATGGCCCGGAGGCAAAGCTCTGGTTGCTCCCTTCCGATGGACAATCAAATTTTCTTTTTTACCGTTAACTTCATGTTCTTCAATCTTAGCAATGTTATGAGCAACATCATAAAGAAGGTCTAAAGAAAAATTCTTTTTTAATACTCTTTCCCACGCTTTTCTAATATTGTAAGTTATCATTTGACGATTAGCCCAAGCATAGTTGGCCGCACAAGACATTGATTTCAAGAAATTTTTACCTTCCTTTGAGTTAAAAGGGAAACAAGCCAATTGCTTGTCGGGAAGATTTATTCTGTGTTTTAAAACGCTTTTTTGGGCTAACTTCAAATAGTCCGTACAGTTTTGGTGGCCCAGACCTCTTGATCCCGTATGGATCATAACAACTATTTGATCCTCAAAAAGCCCGAATATGTCAGCTGTCTCTTTCTCATATATTTTACTGACCTTTTGTATTTCACAAAAATGATTTCCAGAGCCCAAAGTTCCCAGCTGATTTTTCCCTCTTTCTTTGGCTCTACGAGAGACAAAAAGAGGATCGGCTTCTTTCATTTTTCCTCCTTCTTCACAATTCTCAATATCCTCTTTCTTGCCATATCCTTGGTTTACCAACTCGGAAACTCCTTCTTTTAATACTTTGTCAAGCTGGGAGAAAGAAAGGTTAATTTTACCCCCTTTGCCCAGTCCGGAAGGAACTTCTCTTTGAATTTCCTCTGCCAATCTGTTTAAACTTCCTTTAATATCCTTTTCCCTATATCCAGACTTTAACAATCTCACCCCGCAGTTTTCATCAAAGCCCACGAACCCGGGAGAAATCACGCCATTTTCGGTGCTCATAGCCCCCACTCCTCCGATGGGAGGGCCGTATCCGGAATGAATGTCGGGCATGGCTATAGCATAATTGACAATACCGGGCAGAGAAGCAGTGTTTATAAGCTGTTCAATAGAGTTGTCTTTAATAGATTCTTCCAAGATTTTTTCCGAAGCATAAATTCTAGCCGGAACTCTCATCCGGAAATTAAACTCTTTTGGAATTTCCCAGAGCCATTCGTTTATTCTTTTTAAATTTTCTTTTTTTATCATAGATTTTCTTTCAACTCTTTTTCTAAAATATCAATTTCCTCTTTTGGGATTCTTAAAAATCTGGCATTTTTTCTCATCCAGGAAATTCTTTCCTCCAATTCTTTTTTATCAATACCTTCCTGAAGCCCTTTTTCGTTTAAGTCTCCTAAGAAGGTTTGTTCGATTTCTTTTATTTTTCTTCTGTTAAATCCTTTTCTCTTCAGACCGGCGCAAATCTGCCTGAATTCTTTTTTTGAAATATTAGGGTTGCTTTTAAAAAAGATCATAATTCTTTTAAAAGTATTTAAAAAAGCTCTAAGTTAAATAAAGCTTTCATGTGTCAAGCAAGACAATTCCTTCCCAAGATCCGTCCTTTTTTCTTTTAATCTCCAGGCTATGATAACTAACTCCTTTTATTATCAAACCAAAGCTTTCGACTTTTTTGAAAAAAAGTTTTCCTTTTAAACTTTTGTCAGAAAACTCTTCAAATTCAACTCCTTTAAAAATCTCTCTCTTTGCTTCGTTGAAATAATTTATTTCAGACAGAAATTCAAATAAAAGAGATTCCAAATCATCAGCTTCTAAAATTATTTCCCTTATGCTTTGTCCTGACTCTTTCTCTTTTGCTTTTAAAAAAGACTGCATTCCCAAAAGAGCGTTTTTGAAAAGATCTTTCTTGTCTTTTCCGTAAAACTTAATTTTAAGATCAGCCGTATGGGATAATACTTCAAATTTTTTTACTTTTTCTTTTTCAGCCATTTTTCAATGGAATCAATGAGCTGGGAGGGAGTTAAGTCTGTTTTGAGAAGATATTTTACCACTTTAAGTTCCTTTCCTTCTTTTTCCAATCCCGGATCGGTATAATTTGTAAGAATAAAAAAGGGAATATCAGATATTCCCTTCTCCTTTCTCACTTTTTTAAGGATTTCTATCCCGTTAATGTCGGGCAAAACAAGGTCCAAAAGAACCAAGTCGGATTTTTTTGATTCCCCTTTCTTTATCTCTTCAAATCTTTTCCTTGCTTCCTCTCCCGATTCAGCGATTCTAACACTGAATCCAGCCTTTTTCAAAACTGTATTGTATATGTCCAAAATACAAGGGTCGTCTTCAATTAATAGAATATCCCTGTTTGGCATTTTCTTTTAATATTATACCTCAAGAAGAAATCAAAGGCAACTCTACAAAGAAACAAGAACCCTTCCCTTTGCCTTCACTTCTTGCCCAGACTTTTCCTTTGTGGGATTCAATGATGTTGGAGGCAATGTACAAACCTATCCCTTTGCCAAGACCATGGGCTTTTTGAGCTTCCTTCCCCCTTTCAAACATCTTGGAAAAGAGGTTTTGGTACTGTTCTTTGGTCATCCCAATGCCTGTGTCTTCTATCTCGGTTAAAGCCTTGTTTCCTTTCTTCTTTATCCTGATCTGGACTCCTCCTTCCTTTGTGTACTTAACAGCATTGTCTGTGATGTTGTAGAAGGATTCTTTGAGTTTGTCTTTGTCTGCTTCAATGAATATTGTTTTTTCTGGTTTCTTGAATTTG
>CAZBVF010000029.1:0-43596 GCA_964495335.1 uncultured Candidatus Saccharibacteria bacterium | reverse complement strand
TGGAAGTGGAAAAAGAGCTTAATCTTAAAAGCAAAAAAGATATAGAAAAATACGGGATTGCCGAGTTCAATGAAAAATGCAAGTCTTCTGTTTGGAAATATAAGGATTATTTTGAAAGAGTAACGGAAAGAATTGCTTTTTGGGTTGATATGGAAAGAGCTTATGTTACTTACAGCAACGATTATGTTGAAACTGTCTGGTGGATTATAAAGAAGATAAGCGAAAAAGGGCTTGTTTATAAAGGACACAAGATAGTTCCTTTCTGTCCGAGGTGCGGAACGAGCCTTTCCAGCCATGAAGTTGCTTTGGGGTATAAAAAAGTTAAGGACAATTCTGTTTATTTAAGATTTAAAATACTGTCTCCGGGGTGGGAAAAAGTTTCGGCTATTTCCTGGACAACCACTCCCTGGACTTTGCCGGGAAACGTGGCTTTGGCTGTCAATCCTGAAAATGATTATATTATTGTTCCCGATCCCGGGAAAGAAGAATGGAAAATGGTTTTGGGACTGGATAACTTCAAAGACATGCTTAAGGAAGATATTTTTCCTGAATCTTACAAAGAGAAAATTAAAGGAGAAAACTGGACTAATTTTAAAACTTTTAAAGGATCTGAGCTTGTTGAACTTTCTTATTTTCCTTTATTTGAAATTAAAGAATTAAAAACAGAGGCTTCTTATAAAATTTATCCTGCTGATTTTGTTACTTCAGAAGAAGGAACGGGAATTGTCCATACGGCTGTTATGTATGGGGAAGACGATTATCTTTTGGGAGAAAAAGTTGGATTGCCCAAGGTTCATACTGTTAGTCAAGAAGGTAATTTTGTAAAAGAGGTTGGATATAACTTAAGTGGCAGATATGTAAAAGATGAAGAAACAGAATCTTTAATTATTAATTATTTGAAAGAAAAAGATTTTCTTTTTGCAGAAAAAATTTATGAGCATGATTATCCTTTTTGTTGGAGATGTTCTTCTCCCTTGCTTTATTATGCTAAGAGGAGTTGGTTTATTAACATGCAGGAAGTAAAAAATCGGCTCATTGAAAACAATCAGAAAATTAATTGGCATCCTTCTCACATTAAAGAAGGAAGGTTTGGACAATGGCTTAATGAAGTTAAAGATTGGGCTTTTTCAAGGGAAAGATATTGGGGAACGCCTCTTCCTGTTTGGGAGTGTGAAAAATGCGGGGAAAGAAAAACAATAGGAAGCTTTAGTGAATTGTCTTCTCAAAAATTCAGTTCCAATAACTATTATTTAATGAGGCACGGATACAGTCTTAGAAATGAAAAAGAAATTGCCTCCTCTTTTCCCGAGAAAGAATCTTATCCTTTGACAGAGGAAGGGAAAAAAGAATCTCTGGAAAGTGCAAAAAAATTGAAAGAAAAAAACATAAGCTTAATAATTTCCTCAGACCTTCAAAGAACAAAAGAAACGGCTGAAATTATTTCCAGAGAAATTGGAGCTGAGATAAAGTTTGATGAAAGAATAAGAGAACTTGACGCAGGGGATTTTAACGGCCAAGCGGTTAAAAAAATAAAAGAATATCTTGAGGGTAAAAATCTTTTTGACATAGAAGTGCCCGGCGGGGAAAGCTATAGAGATGTTAAAAAAAGAGTTTATTCTTTTTTGAAAGATATAAACAAAAAATACAAAAATCAGAACATTCTTATTATAAGCCACGGAGCTCCTCTTCTTTTAATGGCTTTCTCTGTGACAGGGGAGCCTGATGAGAAATTAGGTGAATTCAAAGAAAATAATTCTTTTGAAACCGCTCAAATTAAGAAGATTGAATTTAAAAATCTTCCTTATGACAAGGAAATGAAAATTGATCCCCACAGACCCTTTATTGATGAGGTCGAGTTTTATTGCCCCAAATGCAACAGTTTAATGAAAAGAGTACCTGAGGTTATCGATTGCTGGTTTGATGCGGGATCTATGCCTTTTGCCCAATTTCATTTTCCTTTTGAGGAAAAAGAAACCAAAAAAAATGAGAAAGGGAATCTTCAGCCCAGACTTTTCCCTGCTGATTATATTTGCGAAGGAGTAGACCAAACAAGAGGATGGTTTTATACTCTTCTTGCAATTTCTACTCTTCTGGAATTCGGAACTTCCTATAAAAATGTTATATCCTTAGGACATATTCTTGATGAAAAAGGGAATAAAATGTCCAAAAGCAAAGGAAATATTGTAGATCCTTTAGAATTGATCAAAAAATACGGATGTGATGCACTCAGATGGTATTTCTTTACGGTAAACAAGGCAGGAGATCAAAAGCTTTTTAAAGAAAAAGACGTTGAAGACTGTTTAAAAAGATTCATAATGACTTTGTGGAATTGTTTTGTTTTTTTACAAACATATAAGAAAGAAAAAGACATTAATTTTAAAACTTTTAACTCTTCTAATCTTTTGGACAAATGGATTATCTCTAAATTGAACAGGCTAATAGAAGAATCTTCCGGCCTTTTGGAAAAGTACGAAATTGTTCCTGCGGCAAGAATGATTGAATCTTTTGTTGTTGAAAATTTTTCCCAGTGGTATATTAGAAGATCAAGAAAAAGGCTCCAAAAGCCTCAAAACGAGAAAGAATTTAAAGAGGCATCAGAAACCATAGCTTATGTTTTATTATCTCTGAGCAAATTATCCGCTCCTTTTATTCCTTTTTTACCCGAAGAGATCTACAAGGGAGTAGGGGGGAACAAAGAAAGTATTCATTTAGAAGATTGGCCAAAAGCAGATCCATCTTTAATTGATCAAAAACTTGATGAAGAGATGGAAGAAGCAAGAGAAATAGTCAGGCTGGCTTTGTCTGAGAGATCTTCTGCCGGGATCAAAGTAAGGCAGCCCTTAAGTTCCCTTACTATCAAAAGTTCTGCCTTGAAAGAAGATATTGTTGAATTAATAAAAGAAGAGGTTAACGTTAAAAATGTATCTTTTGACGATTCAATCGAAGAGAAAGTTAAGCTTGACACCTTAATTAGCGATGAACTTAAAAAAGAAGGATTATTGAGAGAAGTTGTAAGGTCAATACAAGTGATGAGAAAAAAAGCCAAGCTTAAGCCCGAAGATAAGATTTCTGTGGGTTATGAGGGTGGTGAAATGAATAAAATTTTGGAAGAGTCCAAAGAGTTTATTTTAAAAGAATCAAAAGCTCAGAGTTTTGAAAAAAAGAAAGATTCTTTTGACTTGGAAAATGAATTTGTTATTGGGAATGAAAAGTTATGGTTAGGAATCAGAAAGGTATAGGATATGTTTGTTCGTTATTTAACTGACGGAATTATTTTAAAAAAAAGAGACATTAGAGATGCCGACCAGCTTTTTACGGTTTACACGCAAGACTTTGGAAAGATACTTGTTTTAGCCAGAGCTTCAAGAAAAGTTAAATCTAAATTAAGAGGAGGGTTAAAACTTTTTAATTTAAGTCAAATTGAATTTATTCAAGGAAGAAATCAAAAAACACTTGTTGATTCTCTTTCCAAAGAAAGATTTGAAAACATTTCTTTATCCTTGGTTAAACTAAAAATAGGACATAAGATTTCCGAAATTTTACTAAAGTTAACGAGCGAAGAAGAAAAGGACGAGAAAGTGTGGAAAATTTTAAAAGATAGTTTTAAACGCCTTAACAGTAATCATTCTCTAAATTCGGATTTTAAAAATTACTACTATTTTTTTTGGAACTTTATTAATTTTATCGGTTTTAAGCCTTCTTTGGTAAATTGTTCTGTTTGCTCGGATAAAGCATCACCGCCTTTCTATTTTTCTTCGGAAAAAGGAGGATTAATTTGTGAGAAATGTGTTAAAGAGAGCAATTTTTTGGAGATAAGCCCTGAATCGGTTAAAATTATCAGGATTATTCTTGAAAATAATTGGGAATATTTTGACAAATTAAAAATAAAAAAAACTCATTTTGAGTCTATAAAAAAAATTACCAATTTTTATTATTCATTTCTTTTAGAATCAATGAATTAATGGTATACTGAAAAAAATGGCATTAATAAGCAGAAAATTTATAATATTTTTAATAATCGTAACCGCTATCCTGGGGGTAGTTGGATATTTTTCTTTTAAAGGCAATCTTTACTCCAAAGACATTATAAAGCTGGAAATAATAGGACCTTCTGAAGCGGAAATGGGAGAGGAAATTGAATATCTTGTTAAATATAAAAATAATGGGGATATCAGAGTTGATGACCCGGAACTTGTTTTTGAATATCCGGAAAATTCTTATTTTGAAGGACCGGAAAGAGTCATAAAAGGGAGCGAAGAGTTCGGAGGCGCAATTTATCCCGGAGAAGAAAAAACCTTTTCTTTCAAAGCCAGACTATTGGGAAAAGAAAATGAAAACAAAACAGCCAATGCCTCTTTAAGTTATAGTCCCAAAAATCTTAAAACATATTATGAAAGCTCAACAAGCTTTACTACGATTATTAGAAAAGTTCCCTTATCTTTTGATTTTGATCTTCCTTCAAAAATGGAAGCAGGAAAAGATATTAATGCAGATCTTATATATTATTCTAATGCTGACTATTCTCTTTCAGACCTCAAAATCGTAATTGAATATCCCTCAGGCTTTGAATTTATCAGTTCTAGCCCGGAGGGGACAGAAAAAAATGAATGGGAGATTCCTCTTTTAAATAATAACCAAGGAGGGAAAATTAAGGTTAATGGTAAACTTGAAGGGGAAATAGGAGATAAAAAAACATTTAGAGCGAAGCTTGGTGTTTGGAAAGAAGGGGAAATGGTTGTTTTAAGAGAGATAAGTTGGGGTGTTGAAATATCTAAACCTTCTTTGCATATTACCCAGCAGGTAAATGGCAATCCCGAACATGTTGCTTCTCCCGGAGAACTACTTCATTACGAAGTTTTCTTTAGAAATCTTGGAGAGGATGATTTGCTTAATTTATTTTTAAACATAGATCTTGAAGGAGAAGCTTTTGATTTTTCAAGTATTGAATCTGAGGAAGGAGAGTTCAGTTCGGGGAACAATTCTATTGTTTTTGATTGGAGAACCAACTCAGACCTTAAGCTTTTACCGTCCCAAGAAGAAGATGAAGTTGAGTTTTGGATAAGAATAAAAGATGACTGGGGATCGGATAATCGCCCCCCTTCCAACCCTATTCTTAAAAATAGGGTGCATTTGAGCCAAGTCCGGCACGACTTTGAGGTTAAGATTAACTCAAAGATGGATTTGTCTCAAAAAGTTTATTCTGATAATGAAATCTTTGAAAATTCAGGACCCGTTCCCCCGAGAACAGGAGAAGAAACGACTTATACGGTGACCTGGCAAGTAAAGAATTATTACAATGACATTAAAAATGCCAAAGTGAAGTCTTCCTTGCCAGAGAATGTTTCCCTGACGGGAGAAATTTCTCCGGAATCTGAAAGCGAACACTTCGCCTTTGACTCAGACTCTGAAGAGTTGGTCTGGTCTATAGGAGAGATAGAAGCCGGGAAGGGAGTTAAAAATGAACCTCTAAGTATTTCTTTTCAAGTATCTTTCAAGCCCGACTCCTCTCAAAAAGGAAAGACACCGAATATAATGGGAGAAGCTGTTATTACGGGAGAAGATGAATGGACCAATAAAGACTTGGAATTTAAGGTGGATCCTGTTGATACAACTCTTCCGGATGATGAAAGTGTTTCGGAAGAAGAGGGAGTAGTGAGATAATTAAACTTATGGATAATTTAATGAA
The DNA here is from genome assembly GCA_964495335.1 of uncultured Candidatus Saccharibacteria bacterium. Lineage (GTDB taxonomy): Bacteria > Patescibacteriota > Minisyncoccia > Minisyncoccales > CAZBVF01 > CAZBVF01. The sequence goes on along the minus strand of CAZBVF010000029.1, from coordinate 37,910 downwards.
CAAAATTATATCTCTTTGCAAAAGAAGAGGATTCGTATTTCAATCTTCAGAAATATACGGAGGATTTGCTTCCTGTTATGATTTCGGGCCTTTGGGCGTTGAAATGAAAAATAATATTAAAGAAGCCTGGAGGAAAGATATAATCAGGAAACATGAAAATATTGTCGGACTGGACGCTTCCATTTTAATGAGTCCTCTTGTTTGGCAGGCTTCCGGTCATTTGACTGCTGGATTTGCAGATGAACTTGTTGAATGCAAAGAATGCCATAAGAGATTTAAGCTAGACGAAATTAAAAAAGAAGAGAAGTGCCCTAGTTGCGGAGGAGAACTCACAAAGCCAAAGAAGTTCAATTTAATGATGAAAACCTTTACAGGTTCTTTGGAAGATGAATCTTCCCAAACATATTTAAGGGCTGAAACATGTCAGGGAATATATGTTAATTTTGAAAACGTTATGAGTTCAATGAGACTTAAGATTCCTTTCGGTATTGCCCAAATAGGAAAATCTTTCCGTAACGAAATAACTCCAAAGGATTTTATATACAGAACCAGAGAATTTGAGCAGATGGAAATGCAGTGGTTTTGCCATCCAGATGAAGCTCCAAAGTTTTTTGAATACTGGAAAGAGCAAAGAATTAATTGGTATTTGAATTTAGGATTAAAAAAAGAAAACTTAAGAGCAGTTGAAATTCCGGAAGAAGAAAGAGCTCATTATGCCAGAAGGCAAGTTGACATTGAGTATCGTTTTCCTTTCGGATGGAAAGAAATCGAAGGAATTCACAACAGAGGCGATTATGATCTTTCTAATCACTCAAGACATTCGGGAAAAGAGCTTAAGTATTTTGACCAGAAAACGGGAGAAAAATTCTTTCCTTATATCATTGAAACTTCAGTAGGAGCAGACAGAAGCTTGTTTGCTTTCTTGGTTGATTCTTATACTGAAATTGAAGGAGGAAGAACAAAAACTACCGATTCAAAAAAGGAAAAAGAAATCTTTTTAAATCTTCACAAAGACTTAGCTCCTGTGAAAATTGCCGTTCTCCCCTTAGTTAAGAATAATCAGGAATTAATTGAAAAATCAAAAAAGGTTTTTGACGAACTGAAACTTGATTTTTCTTGTCAGTATGACGAGGCCGGTTCTATTGGCAGAAGATACAGAAGACAGGATGAGGTAGGAACTCTCTGGTGTGTGACTTGCGATTTTGATACTTTGGAGAATAATGACGTTACTTTGAGAAATAGGGATACTATGGAACAAGAAAGGGTGAAGATTGATGATTTAAAAAGAACCATAGAAGAGAAAATGAAGTAAACAAAGGTTCTAACTTCCTTTTCCTTAAGAGCCCGATTTTTCGGGTTTTGTTTTTCTGTTTATTTTAAGTATAATTAATAAATAATATGTATAAGAAAAATACTCTAAAAAACGGATTAAGAATTATTACTGTTCCTCAAGAAAAAACTCTTGCTGCTACCGTTTTAATTCTTGTTGGTACTGGTTCCAAATATGAGAAAAAAGAACTGAACGGAATCTCTCACTTTTTAGAACATATGTTTTTTAAAGGAACAAAAAAACGTCCCTCTCCTTTAAGTATTGCTGAAGAACTAGATAAAGTGGGAGGAGTTTTTAATGCTTTTACCGGGGAAGATTATACGGGATATTATGCTAAAGTTGAGAAATCAAAACTTGATTTAGCATTGGAATGGGTTTCTGATATTTTTTTAAACTCTACCTTGCCCAAGAAAGAAATTGAGAAAGAAAGAAAAGTTATTATAGAAGAAATTAATATGATATATGATCACCCCATGCATTATATCCAATTTCTCTGGCCAAAACTTCTTTATGGAGACCAACCCGCGGGAAGAAATATTGCGGGAACCAAAGAAAATGTTCTCGGTATAAACAGAAAGGATTTGGTAAATTATAGAAAAAGTCATTATGTTTCCTCAAATACGATAGTTTGTATTGCTGGTAACTTTAAAACAAAAGAGACGATAAAGAAAGTAGAAAAATATTTTTCCGGAATACCTTTTCTTGAGTCTCCCCGAAAAGAAAAAGTTATAGAAAATCAATTAAAGCCCCGGTCGCTTGTGGAATTTAGAAAAACCGATCAAGCTCACTTAGTTTTAGGGACAAGGGGGTATAGCCTTTCAGATCCTATGAGATATAATGCTGAAGTTTTAAGTGTTGTCTTGGGAGGAATGATGAGTTCAAGAATGTTTGTTACATTAAGAGAAAAACTCGGATTGTGTTATTATATAAAAACAGAATCTTTTTCTGATCCCGATACCGGTTTTTTGGCCACTCAAGCTGGTGTGGACAAAAGAAACACTGAAAAAGCGATTTCTGCTATTTTAAAAGAATATAAAAAAATACGTGAGAAGAGAGTAGGGTCTTTGGAATTAAAAAAAGCAAAAGAAAACATTAAAGGCAAATTGGCCCTGAAAATGGAATCTTCCGATTCATTAGCTTCCTTTTATAGCTCTCAAGAGCTTTTGGAAGGAGAAATATTAACATTAAAAGAACTTTTTAAAAAGATTGAAAAAGTTTCTTCAAGCGATATCTTGGAAGTTTCTAATAATTTATTTAAATCAGAAAACTTAAATCTTGCCTTGATGGGGCCTTTTAAAGAAAAGGAAAAAATTAATGAGATTTTAAAATTATGAACGAGGAAAAGATATTAGATATATCTTGGGGGACAATATTAAAAATTGCCTTTGCTTTTACTTGTTTTTATTTTGCTTACCTTGTTAAAGATATCTTGATTTGGGTTGTTTTTGCTTTGATTATTTCAGTTTTAACCGATCCAGCTATTGATTTTTTAAAGAAATTAAGATTTCCCAGGATTTTATCTACCGTTCTTGTTTATGTTTTAATCTTTAGCATATTCGGAGGGATGATTTATTTTATTGTTCCTTTCTTTGCTTTTGAAATTCAGCAATTTACTCAGCTTTTTCCTCATTATTTTGAAAAATTGGCACCACCTTTAAGCGGATTGGGCCTTGAAGCTTTTGAAAGCATAGAAACTTTTAAAGGAACGGTAGAGGGTTGGTTAATGGATGCTTCCTCCAGTATTTTTAATGCTATTACTATTATTTTTGGAGGAGTTCTTTCGACAATGACTATATTTATGCTTGCTATTTTTCTTTCTATTGAAGAAAAGGGAGTGGATGAAATGATAGGGCTTCTCTCTCCCAGGAAATATGAAAAGGCAGTCCTGGAAATCTGGAGACAGAGCAAACTCAAAGTTTCTAAATGGTTTGGGATGAGAATTGTTTTGTCTGCCTTTGTCGGATTGCTTACCTTTATTGCTTGCCACATTTTAAATATTAGATATGCTGTTTCTTTTGGATTACTTGTGGGGGTTTCAGATATTATCCCTATTATCGGTCCAATATTCTCCGGGGCTATTATTGTATTGTTTTCTGCTTTGGAAAGCTGGGTAAAAGCTCTTTTTATCCTGATTATTCTTATTTTAATCCAACAAATAGAAGGAAGTATCTTGGTTCCGGTTTTAACAAAAAAAGTAATAGGACTCCCCCCTGCTTTAGTGCTGGTAGCTTTGTTGATAGGGGGAAGGCTTTGGGGTATCTTGGGAGCAATGCTAGCTGTTCCTTTGTTAGGGCTTTTTTATGAATTTGTAAGAAATTTTTTAAAAGAAAAAAAAGAGGCTCAATCTGAAATTCAATGAGTAAATTTTATATCACAACAACACTGCCTTATGTTAATAGCAGGCCGCATATTGGTTTTGCCTTGGAAATAATTCAAACAGACGTGATTGCAAGATATCGCAGAAACATGGGAGATGAAGTTTTTTTTAATACCGGAACTGATGAACACGGATCTAAAATATATAGAAAAGCAAAAGAAAAAGGAATGAGCCCTCAAGAATTTTGTGATGAGAATGCATCAGAATTTAAAAAACTAAAAGGTATTTTAAATTTAAGTTACGATAATTTTATAAGAACCACAGATGATGATCATATTAAAGCAGCCCAGGAGTTCTGGAAGAGATGCAATGAAAATGGCGATATATACAAGAAAAAATATAAAATAAAGTATTGTCCGGGCTGTGAATTGGAAAAAACAGAGTCAGAACTTGTTAACGGAAAGTGTCCTTTGCACCCAAATCAGGAAATGGAAATTATTGAAGAGGAAAACTATTTTTTCCGTTATTCTAATTTTCAAGAAAGACTGATGAAATTGTATGGAAAAAATCCGAATTTTGTTGTTCCCAACTCTAGGCTTCAGGAAATAAAGGAATTTACCAAAAAGGGATTAAAAGATTTCAGCATATCCAGATTGAAAGAAAAAATGCCCTGGGGGATTCCTGTTCCTGGTGACGAAGATCAAGTAATGTATGTTTGGTTTGATGCATTGGTCAATTACATTTCTTGTTTGGGATGGCCTGACAACGTGAAAAAATTTAATGATTTTTGGCCTGGGATGCAAACAGCGGGAAAGGATAATTTGCGTCAGCAATCTTCTATGTGGCAAGCTATGCTCATGTCCGCAGGATTAAAGCCTTCAAAACAAATTTTTATTCATGGCTTTATTACTTCGGGCAATCAAAAAATGTCAAAAAGTTCAGGGAATGTTATTGATCCTTTTGAAACTGTTGAAAAATACGGGGTTGACGCTGTAAGATATTTTCTTTTAAGAGAGATTCCTTCAACGGAAGACGGGGATTTCACTTATGATAAGCTTGAATCCAGATACAATAGCGATTTGGCTAAAGGACTGGGAAACTTGGTCTCAAGAGTAAGCGCTATGGCAGAAAATTTGGATTTTGGCTCTCAAGATTCCAATTTGGAAGTAAAAGAAAAGATAGAAAGTGCATGGGAAGGATATAAAAAAGCGCTTGATAACTTCAAGTTTAATGAAGGGTTAATGGTTGTTTGGGAATTAATCAGTTTTTGTGATTCTTTGATTGAGAAAGAAAGGCCTTGGGAAAATTCTGAAGATAAAAAACAAGTTATTTTTGATTTAGTTTTTTCAATCAAGAACATTGCTTTAATGATCAGTCCTTTCTTACCCGATACATCGGAAAAGATTTTAGAAATTATTGGAACCGGGAAAGATGAAAAAAGTAATTCTTTTAAAGTTAAAAAAGGAAAATCTCTTTTCCCCAGAATTTAGAATATTAAATCTCCCGAATTGAAAAAGAGACATCTTTTTTGAATCTTGATTTAGTTGAATAATGTTGGGTGATTTTTTTTGCTTCTTTTACTAATTTTTCTTTTTTTCCTTTGTAGAATCTTAACAAGACAAGAGGGCCCGGATAATTTTCCATTTCAATTAATATATCTTTTTTTAAAGACAGCTTTTCTATAGTTTTATTTTCTTTCTCGTTCCTGCCGACTATAATTTTAGCTGAATTTTTTTTAAAGTGTCGCCCTACTTTTAAAAGCCCTATATCGTTCTCAAAATATTTTTCTTTTCTTTCAGCTCCTTTCCATATTTTAAACAATTCTTTCAATCTTTCCGAAAAATCCTTATCTGTTAAAATGCATCCTCCCGCAGGGGTAGGGTGTTCTTTTAAATTGAATTCTTTTGCTAATTCTAATTGTTTTTTTCTTGATTTTCCTTTAATACCAAGGAGGCTTTCTCTTTGGACTAAACCTTTTTTTTCTGCAAGAGTTTCTTCAAGCAATTTTGCTGAAAGAGGTCTTAATATTTTTCCTTTCATTCCCAGCTGCCTTTCTATTAAATTTATGGCTCTTTTATTTTGGCTCATGGGTCTTTGCCCTAAGACCTCTCCCGTTGCAATAAAATCAAAATTACCTCTTTTCCTTATTCTTTCAGCTTTTTTAATCATTAGCTTGTGGCAGTCAATGCAAGGGTTTAAAGCCGAACCGTATCCGTGCTTGGGGTTCATCACGGTTTTTAATTGTTCTTTTGAGAAATCAGTTGAGATAAAAGGGATCTTTATTCTTTTTGCTGTTTTTTTTGCTTTTTTCTCATCAAAAAAATAGCTTTTTAAAAAAAGAGCTGTAACTTCTATTTTTTGCTTCTTTAATATTTTTATGGCTAATATTGAGTCCAATCCTCCAGAGAACAATACCAGAGCCTTTACCTTTTTATTCATTTTTTTATTATATCTTTCATTTAAAAAAGTTAAAGCGGAGGAAATCCTCCGCTTTTTTTAAATATTTACTTTATGTATTTCTTTGATTTTTACCGGAATATCCGCATTCCTTTCTTTTATGAATTTTCTTTTAAATCTAATTGTGTTGGGATAAAAAAGCCCGATATCTATTTTTTCAAAGTTACCTTCTTCATCTAAGCTTAAACATCCATTCTGGAGAGGGTTGTGAAAAAATATATCTTTTTCAAATTCTTCTGATGTTTCTTTTGCAAATTTTCTCAAATCCATAATAAAAGAGGTAAACCTTTTCTCTTTGTATAGACAATTCATTGATCTTGCAGACACACCAAGATATAGTATTGGCTCGTTATCTATGACAAACTCATTGCCCTCTTTCTTTATTTCTCCATCAAGGGTCCTGTTTGTTATGTTGACATGTCTGTTATCATAAACGCTTTTAATGGCTGCAGCATCTTTTCCTCTCAAGTGAAACTTGTAAAAGATGTCAAACGTAGAACCGTTGTCGGAGATCATGGTTTCTGAGAAAAGTTGTAAAGAATCTTCTATTTTTACTATCTTCAATGGCTCCTCTTTATTAGAGAAGCTAAAGCCTAAAAGAAATTTAAAAGCTATTTCTTTTTGAAGTTGAAAGATTTTCTGAAAATCCCAAACATTTCCTTTCATCATTGCTATCTTGTCATAATTCATATTTTCTAAGTACATTTTATTGTACCTCCTTTTTCAAAAATTAAAGATCTGATTGTTTTTACCTTGATAATAGATTTTTGTCAATACTTGCATTTCTTATATTTTTATGTTATGGTATTAAAAAGTACTTTTCAATTTAATAAGGAGGAGAAAAAAATGAGAAAAGGATTGGTATTATTAGTAACGATTTTTTTGTTTTTGTTTAGTTCCCAAGCGATGGCTTGCGAGGTAAAATTGTTTTTCTTTAACCAAAAATACGAAATCGTAGAAGTTCCCTTTTCGATTGACATGGAAAATCTTTCAAAAAGAGAGATTGTGAAAAAAGTAACTGAAAAACTTCTCCAGGGACCTCAAGACTCTCTATTAACTTTTATTCCCGAAGGAACAAAACTAAATTATGTGGTTTTATTAGGGGGAAATGTTATCCTGGATTTTTCAGAAGAACTTCAAAGTTATGGAGGAGGCTCTTTCAACGTAATGAAAATAAGGAAGCAATTTGATTCTCTTTATCAGCTTCCATTTATAAAAGAAATTATATTTACCGTTGAAGGAAAAGGGGAAAGAGAAGGAGTTTTACAGCCCTAAACAAAAAGCCCATTTTATTTAATGTAAAATGGGCTTTATTTTTTGACTGCTTCTTTTATTTTTTTCACGATTGCCACTCTTTCAATTTTTAATCTTTCTAGTTCTTTTTCTGTGAAAGTACTTGTTATTATAATAGATGGAATTTCTGATTTTTTTGCAATATATATATCTCCGGGTTCGTCTCCTATGTAAAGAGCTTGTTTGGAAAATTCTTTAACCTCCATATTTAAGTATTCTGCGAAATAAGGTATGTGTTTTATTTTTTCAACTTCATTTCCGGCTAAAATTTCAAAAAATTTCAATATTTTTTGTTCTTCCAATCTTCTCTTTGTTTTTTCCAAGTTAGACCTCGTACTTCCAAAAACTTTTATTCTTTTTTTGTTCAGAGACCTTAAAAAAGTAGTTACTCCTCTAAATTTTTTTACTTCATTTCTTTCCGTAAGCTCTGTTAATTCGTAGAGCCACTTCTTAATTATTTTAGGAAGAATTTTCCCCTCCAAGACTTTAAGGTATATTTGAGAAAAGAAAGGGTTAGAGACGATTATTTTCCTTTGAAAGTTTCGGAAGAATTTCTTGCTGTCTAATATGGTGCCATCAATGTCACAGATAATGAACTTAATATCTTTCAATTTAAGTCACCTCTTTTCTTTTTAAATTTTTAAATAGCTTTTATATAAAAAATAATGACATATAATTTCATTTTTTGCAAATATCCAGAAGAAAGCCAGAGAATTTTTCTCTGGCTATAATTATTAAAACATTACATATTGTTTTCTAAGTAGAACCACATATCGTTTGAAAAGCGAAATCTTTTTACAAAAGAACCTTCTTTGTAAAGGTCTATAAAAGTTTTCACTCCTTCTTGCACTTCTTCAAACCTATATCCTTTTGGCAGGATTTCATCTAAAAAATCATTTTCTTTTTCCTTTAACTTCTTTTCCGATAACATAATATACCTCTCCCTTTTTTAAAATAAATAAAAAAAATGGTTCTTTAACACCTTTTTCTTTTCACATCCTTCCTCGGTGAAATTTTTAAAGAACTGCTTTTATGTTTTACATTATATCATAGCTTATAAAAAAATCAATAGTTTTGTAATAACCTAAAGAAGGGAAATTATTATTTCCGAAAGTCTTTTTGAATTATGTTCAATAGAATTTCTTTTCAAAAGAGGTTTCCCTATGAATTTTTTCTTGTCTAAGTTTTTGCTTATTTTTACCATTCCTAAAAGTTCGGGATGTTTCTTTTTTTGTTCTTTGATCAATTCCTTGGGAGGTTCTTTGGTGTTATAAATAACATAATCCAGGTTTGATTTCAGGTATTTCTCAACTTCTCTTGTAAAATCCAGGACGCTGAAGTCGTTTGTTTCCCCGTATTTTCGCATTAGATTGCAGACATAGACTTTTTTTGCTTTACTTTTTTTAATTGATTCTGGAATTCCTTCTGTTATTAATATTTGAGCTAGAGAAGAATAAAGATCTCCCGGCCCTATTACTATCAGGTCGGATTTTTCTATTGATTTTATGCTTTGAGGATATGCTTTGGCTTTGGGCTTTAAGTAAACTTTTTTTATTTTTAATTTTCCGTTGTGCCTTGGAATATCTATATTTTTTTCACCGGAGACAATCTTTCCATTTTCCAAAACAGCATAAATGTTTGACTTGCTTAAAGTTACGGGTAAAACTTGATGTTTTATTTTTAAGATTTTTCTGAGTTCTTTTATAACGCTGTCGTAATTGTTAGCGTTTAATTCCAATGCTGTGATTAAAAGGTTTGCGAAGTTATGTCCTTTTAAGTCTCCTCCTTGAAATCGGTAATTGAAAAGATGTTCTATTACCGGGGAAGTGTTTGCAAGAGCTATTAAAGATCTTCTGATATCTCCCGGGGAAGTTATTTTGTAGTCTTTTTTTAATCTCCCTGAAGAGCCTCCTGTATCAAGCATTGCGCAAATAGCGGTAATCTCCACGGGATATTCTTTAAGTTTTTCAAGGATTGCTTTTGGCATGGCATTTCCGCCTCCGAGACAAGATATTTTTTTCCCTGATATTTTTTTAAGATCCATAATTTTATTCAACGGTTACGGACTTTGCCAAATTGCGAGGTTTGTCAATGTCTTTTCCTTTAAGGTGAGCAACATAATAAGCAAAGAGCTGTAAAGGAATAACTGAAAGAATAGGTGTTAATATTTCCAATGTTTTTGGGATATAAAAAACATCATCAACTATTTTTTTTATTTCTTTATTTCCTTCTGTTGCGATTGCTATGACAGGCCCTTTCCTTACTTTAATTTCTTCTATGCTGGATATCATTTTATCATAAACGCTATCGGATACGGATATTGCAAAAGTAGGAAAGTTTTTATCAATAAGAGCTATTGGACCGTGCTTCATCTCTCCTGCCGGATAGCCTTCTGCGTGAACATATGATATTTCTTTTAGTTTTAAAGCTCCTTCCAGGGCTATGGGATAATTATATTTTCTTCCCAGGTAAAGAAAGTTTTTATATCCTTTGTATTTTTTAGCTAATTCTCTTATTTCTGGATGCCTATTTAAAATTTGTGAAACAAACCCAGGAATCTTTGTGATTTCTTTTGTTATTTCTTTTGATTCTTCTTGAGACAAGTTTCTCTGTCTTCCGAGAAAGGATGAGAGCAGGCATAAGATTATTAGCTGAGAGGTAAATGCCTTTGTTGAGGCTACTCCTATTTCCGGACCTGCATGATTGTAAATTCCCGCATCAGTTTCTCTTGCCACTGAGGATCCGACTGCGTTAACAATCCCAATTGTCAAAGACCCTTTTCTTTTTGCTTCTTTTATTGCTCCCAGAGTGTCTGCTGTTTCCCCTGATTGAGATATTGCTATTAAAGCCGTTTTTTTATCAAAAATAGCATTTTTGTATTTTAGTTCGGAGGCCGGATACACGGAACAAGGAATATTTGATATGTTTTCTATGAGATATTGCCCTATTATTCCTGCATAAAAAGCGGTTCCGCAAGCTGTAATAATTATTCTCTCAATATCTTTTAACCTTTTCTCTGCATTAATTAATCCTCCCAAACAGACTTCTCCGTTCGTAATCCTTCCCTTGAGGGCGCTTTTTAGGCTTTCGGGCTGTTCCATTATTTCTTTGAGCATGAAGTGTTTGTACTTTCCTTTTTGAGTATCTTCAAGGACCCATTCAATTTCTTGCGGTTTTTTTTCTTTCACTTCTTTTCCTTTTGTTATCAGAAAGCTTTTGGGAGTGATTACGGCCACTTCCCCGTCTTCCAAGTAAATAACTTTTTTTGTTTTTGATATCACGGCTGTTGGGTCGGACGCTATCATATATTCGTTCTCCCCCACGCCTATTAAAAGAGGACTGGACATCCTTGCAGCTACTATTTTATTAGGATCTTCTTTTGATATTACTGCCAAGCCATATGTTCCTTTGAGATAGGGAATAGTTTTTTTAACTGCTTTTTCAAGATTTCCTTCAAAAAATTCTTCTATGAGATGGGCTATTACTTCTGTATCTGTTTCGGATGTAAACTTATGCCCCTTTTTAATTAGTTTTTCTTTTAAATATTGATAATTTTCAATTATTCCGTTATGAACCAGCCATATGTTTTTTTTGCAACCTGAATGGGGGTGGGCATTTTTCAAGCTTACCTTTCCTGTTGTAGCCCATCTGGTATGTAATAAAAGGGGATTGGCCTTTTGCTCAATCCCTTTTGTTTTTTCTTCCAGCTCGGAAATTCTTCCTACCGTTTTTTCAGAGAATATTTTTCCGTTGTTTAAAAAAACAAATCCCGCAGAGTCATATCCTCTATATTCCAGCCTTTTTAAGGCTTGAATTCCCATCCCTAGGGATTCGGAAGATTTGTTTGAAGAAATATATCCGACTATACCGCACATAAAATTAGAGAACGATATTGATTAATTTTCCGGGAACGAATATTATTTTTTTTATTTCTTTTTCCTGTGTCCACTTTTTGACTTTTTCCCTTTCTAATGCTAATTTTTGAGCTTTTTCTTTTGAGATATTAGAATCAACGTCAACCTTGTCTCTTAACTTTCCGTTTATTTGAATGATAAGGTTTGTGAGGTCTTCTTTTAAGAATTTTTCTTCGTATTCGGGCCATTTTTCAAGGGTAATACTTTTTTCATGTCCTGTTTCTTGCCATAATTCTTCTGACATGTGGGGAGCGAAAGGGGAAAGAAGAATAATAATTTTGTCTCTTTCTTCTTTACTTATCTTTTCTTTGGAGCAGAGATTAATAAATTCCATAAAAGAGGCTATTGCTGTATTAAATTTCATTTCTTCCATATCTTCTCCTATTTTCTTGATGAGTTTATTGAGGCCTTTTAATACCTCTTTACTGCTTTCTTCGTCAGGTTCCCTTTCTTTGATTAAGCTCCAAACTTTTTTTAAAAACTTGTAGCAGCCTTTAACTCCTTCGTTGCTCCATGATATTGCCTGGTCAAAAGGTCCCATAAACATTTCATAAATTCTTAAAGTGTCTGCTCCGAACTGTTTTATAATATTGTCTGGATTGATTACGTTGCCAAATGACTTCGACATTTTTCTTCCGTCTTCAGCCAAAACTATTCCGTGACAGGTTCTTTTTTTATAAGGTTCTTTCTGGGGGGATATCCCGATATCATAGAGGAATTTATAGATAAATCTGGAGTAAAGAAGATGCAGTGTTGTGTGTTCCATTCCTCCGTTATACCAGTCAACGGGCATCCAATATTTAAGTTTTTCGGGGTCAACTATCTGTTTGTTATTATCAGGGTCAATATATCTCATATAATACCAGTTAGATCCTGCCCAATTTGGCATAGTATCTGTTTCTCTCTTGGCCGGACTCCCGCATTTGGGACAAGTCGTATTAACCCATTCTTCAACAGAAGCCAATGGAGATTCTCCGGTGTCGGTAGGCTGGTATTTTTTAATATAGGGGAGTTCAACGGGAAGGTCTTTTTCGGGAACAGGAACCGTTCCGCATTTAGGACAATGAATAACAGGAATAGGCTCTCCCCAGTAATGCTGTCTCGAGAAGATCCAGTCTCTCAACTTGTAATTCACTTTTTCTTTTCCCAAGCCTTTTTCTTTTAATTTTTCTGATATTTTTTTTATTGCCTCTTTGCTTTCCAAGTCGTTAAATTGATTAGAATTTATCAATTTTCCGTAATTAACAAAAGCTTCTTTTGAAACATCTCCTCCTGATACAACTTCTCTTATTTCTATTCCTTTTTTTTGAGCAAATTCGTAGTCTCTGAAGTCATGAGCGGGAACTACCATAACAGCTCCGCCTCCATAAGTTGAAACAACGTAATCTCCAACCCAAACCGGAACTTCTTCCTCACTTAGGGGATTGAGTGCTTTTATTCCTTTCAACTCAATTCCTGTTTTTTCCTTGCTCAGCTCGGTTCTTTCAAACTCACTTTTTCTCTTTGATTCTTTTATATATTCTTCAACTTCTTTTTTGTTGGAAACTTTTTCTTTCAGAGAAGATACAATTTTATGTTCCGGAGCTAAAACAAGAGCTGTTACTCCGAAAAGAGTATCTGCTCTTGTTGTAAAAACATTAATCTTTTCTTCGGAGTCTTTTAAATTAAAAGTTATTTCCACTCCTTTGCTTTTCCCAATCCAGTTTATTTGCTGGAGTTTAACCCTTTCCGGATATTCAACGTCATTTAGATCTTCTATGAGTCTGTCAGCATACTTTGTGATTTTTAGCATCCATTGTTTAATTGTTTTTCTTTCTACTTGAGTCCCGCATCTCTCGCATTTTCCCGAAACTACTTCTTCGTTTGCTAATCCAGTTTTGCAAGAGGGACACCAGTTAATGGGAATTTCTGATTGATAGGCCATGTCGTTTTCTAAAAGTTTCAAGAATATCCATTGAGTCCACTTGTAATATTTGGGATCGGTTGTATTAATTTCTCTTTCCCAGTCAAGAGACATGCCGATGCTTTCAAGCTGTCTTTTAAAGTTAGAGATGTTTTTTTCGGTTGCTTCTTTGGGGTGGGTTCCTGTTTTAATGGCGTAATTTTCAGCGGGCAGTCCGAAAGCATCCCATCCTATGGGGAAAAGAACATTAAATCCTTCCATTCTTTTTTTTCTTGCTATTGCGTCTAAAGCAGAATAGCTTCTTGTGTGTCCCACATGAAGCCCGTCTCCGGAAGGATAGGGAAATTCAAAGAGAATATATTTTTTTGGTTTTTCGGAGAAATCCTCTGCTTGGAAAAATTCTTTTTCCTTCCAGTGTTTTTGCCATTTTTTTTCTATTTTTTTGTGATCGTAAGTCATTGTTTTGGAATATTAAATAATTTTGTTGCGTTTTCAAAAGAAATTTTTGACATTTCCTCAAAAGGAATATTTTTTATTTCTGCTGTTTTTTGAATTATATATTTTAAGAAAGAAGGCTCATTTCTTTTTCCTTGAAAAGGAGGGGGAGTTAAATAAGGGGCGTCGGTTTCAAAAACTATTTTTTCCAAAGGAATTTCTTTGATGTTTTTCTCAAAATCAATTCCTTCTATTTCTTTAAATATTATTCCGTTAATTCCTACATAGAAGCCAAGATCTAAATATTCCTTGAGTTCTTTTTCTGTTCCTACAAATCCGTGAGCGACTGCTTTTTGAGGCTTTAAGTCTTCTTTTTCTTTTAAGAGATTTATCATGTCTTCGTGGGCCATTCGGCAATGAAATATTACAGGTAATTTCAATTCTTTTGCCAATTTTAACTGCTGGGATAAAAGTTCTTTTTGTTTTTCTTTAAAAAGATTTTTTTTCTTAGTTGTTTTTGGTTTCCAATAATAGTCAAGACCTATTTCTCCAATTGCTACAACCTTGTTTTTTGATGCTAATTCTTTATATTTTTCATAATCAAAAAATTCTTCCCTTGAGCCTCCTTCTTCCGGGTCCGTTTTAATTTTAACCAGTCCCGTCTCCAAGTTTATAGGGTGCAGTCCTACGGAAGCATAAACTCCCTCTTTGTAGTTTTCAGCTATTTGTATTGCTTTTTTGCTTGTTTCGTATTGGGTTCCTATGTTTACCATCCAGATATTATTTTCTAAGCATTTCTCAATAATTTTTAAGGAATCTTCCTTAAAAGCGTTAAGATTTAAATGGGTGTGCGTGTCTATAATCATGGGATAAAAAATAGGTTTTATTCTTTAATCTGAGAATTATATTTTATTTAATAAATTTTTCTGCAATTTCTCTTTTTCGTCTCAAGCATGGAATATTTGGTAAGTAGTACAACCAAGACAATATTTTAATTGAGTCCTTTTTTGCAAATCTTATTTCCCATATGCTTGTTTTTTGGTCAGGTCTTTTGGGTTTTCTTTCGTAAAGACGCCCCTTTAAACCTATTAATCTAAAAATACTTTTTCTTAACCATTCAATGTGGTTTTTACTTGCGGAAATAAATCGAACCCATAGGCGATCATAAATATATTTTTGGTTTTTAAATGTATTATAATAATCTTTATATGTCCAAACTGAGCCATCTCCATCTAAGTGTCCCCTAAGAAAATCAGGAAAGTACTTATCAGGGATTTTTATTTCGCTAATTGTGTAACTTTTTTTAGGAGTTAGCCCGATCTTAAGAAACCATCGATATAATTGGACATTGCCAAACTGAACTTTATAAGAAGGTTTCTTTGCCCAGCCACTACGAGCAGTTTTCTTTATTTTATTTGATAAGAGCAAACAATTTTTAAAGGTTTTTAATAATTCTAAATCAGATGATCTCATTATTATATGCCGACCATCACCAGAAAGGCATCCGTCAGTAGTGATTAATCCTATTGCATAAGCAAGATCCGGTGTCCATTTAAAATTTTTATCGGGCAGTTTCTTTCTGGACATATAAATCTGTGGGGATGGAGGGAATCGAACCCTCACGGACTTGCGTCCAGAGGTTTTTGAGACCTCTTTGTCTACCTGGTTCCAACACATCCCCGTAATTGTTGGTCTTATTCTTAAACTTACCAGATTTATCGTGATTTGTAAATTTGCTTTTACGGTGCTAAAATTAAGCTATGACAAGAGTAATTTGCCTTGCTAATAACAAGGGAGGGGTGGGAAAAACTAATGTTTCTGTCAACCTCCCCGTTTTTCTTGTTGCTAAGGGAAAGAAAGTTCTCTTAATTGATTTTGATCATCAGGCCAATGCTACTTTTTCTCTCGGCATTAATCCTAAAAATGTTCCTTTGTCTGTTTACCATAGTCTTGTGGGGCAGATTGAACCGGAATCCATTATACAGAAAACCAATTTTTTTGGTTACGAGATAATTCCTTCTTCTGCCGATTTGGCGGGAGCAGTAATAGAATTAGTCGGAATGAAAAATAGGGAGTTTAAGCTTCAGGAGATTGTTAACAAGGTGAAAAATAATTATGATTATGTTCTAATAGATTTACCGCCGAGCCTTGACTTGCTTACTCTAAACGGTCTCGTAGCATCAGATGAAGTTTTAATACCTGTTCAGTGCGAATATTTGGCTCTTGAAGGACTGGGTCAGCTTCTTTCAACAGTTGAGTTGGTTAGAGACAATATTGGAAAAGATTTAAAAATTGCAGGGGCTTTAATGACAATGTATAATAGGGGAAATCGTCTTTCCCGAGAAGTTGCAAAAGAGATAAGGAGAAATTTCCCGGGCTATGTTTTTGACAGCGTTATTCCGAGAAGCGTAAAGTTGGCTGAAGCTCCGAGAAAAGGAATCCCTATTTTAAAATACGCACCTCACTGCAAAGCGGTTACCGCTTATAGAGAATTGGCCGACGAATTAATAAAAGGAGAAGATAAAAAAGAAAACTTATTTAGATAATTTTTATGAGTTCAAATTTTGGAAAAGGAATTGAATCTTTAATTCCTAAAAAAAATATTAAAGTTAAAACTGACTCAAAAGGCAAAAAAGAGGCTATTTTTTATATTGAAATTGACAAAGTGAAACCAAATCCTTCCCAGCCCAGAAAAGATTTTAAGAAGGAAGATTTAAAAGAACTTGCAGAGTCAATAAGGAGTTATGGGATAATCCAGCCCCTTATAGCCAGCAGAGTTCAAAAAGAAGGAAAAGCGGAATATAGGCTTATTGCTGGGGAAAGGAGATATCTTTCAGCCAGAATGGCCGGATTAACCGAAGTTCCCGTTATTGTAAAAGAACCTACAGAAAGAGAAGAACTTGAAATTTCTATAATTGAAAATGTTCAGAGATCAGATTTGAATCCGATTGAAAAAGCAGAAGCTTTTTTGAGACTTCAGGAAGAATTTGGATTAATACAAAAAGATATTGCAAAAGTGTGTAGTATGAGCAGAGAAGCGGTTGCCAACAGCCTTAGAATCCTTAAATTGCCGGAAAAAGTAAAACAGGGGATTAAAGAAAAGAAGATAAGCGAAGGACATGCAAAAGTGATAATGGGATTAAAGGAAAATGACAAGAAAGAGAGTCTTTTTGAAAAAATTATTAAAGAAGGGTTAAGTGTCAGAGACTCTGAAGCTTTTGCTCAAAGAATAAATGATGCCAGCGGAAGAATTAAAGGAAAAACTGGAATAAAAAATAAAGAATTTGAAGATTTAGAAAAAAGGTTCAAAGAAATAATTCCTTTTAAAACCTTAAAAATAGGTGTTTCTTCAGGCCGTCCGAAATTAATTATTCCTTTTAAGGATAAAAAAGAAGCCGAAAGTTTTCTTAAAAAATTTAAGAGTTAATTTTCCTCACGCTTTTAACGCCGTTTAATTCTTTTAATTTATAACTAATTTCATTCAGCTGGCTTAATCCCGAAACTTTGGTTTCAATTCTAACAATGATGGTTTTCCCATCTTTTTTTAATTGTGATTTGATTTTTTCAATATCTGCTTTAGCTTCGCTGAAAGAGATTGTTATATCTTTTATTATATCTTTCCTTTCTTCAGCTTCTAGCTTCAAGGAAACGGGAAAAAGATTTTCCTTTTTCCAATGGGCCTCTATAATTCTCTCCGGGTGTTTCTTTCTTAATCTTTCCAGATTCTCACAGTTCTTTCTATGTATTGTTGCTCCTTCTCCTTTCGTGACATATCCTTCTATTTCATGGCTTGGGGATGGAAGGCAGCATTTGGCAATTTTTAATTTGATTCCGCTCTCTCCTGCTAAGATAATCCCTTTTTCCTGAGGAATCTTTTTCGTTTCTTTTCTCTTTTCTTCCTTTCCAAAAAGGTCTTTTTCGTCGAAGAGAATCTTTAATATTTCTCTTGGAGAAATTTCTCCTTCCCCGATTGAAATCATGATTTCGTCGATATTGTCTTCCCCGAATTGTTTTAAAACTTTTTCTTTTTCTTCTTTGGATATTTTTTGAAAGGCCGGTTTTTTAAATTCTTTTAAAGTTTCGTCTATTATTTCTTTTCCTCTTCTAAGATTTTTTGGCCTTGATTCTTTTTTTAAAAAAGACTTGATTCTTGATTTGGCCATGCTGGTTTTAGTAAAGTCAATCCAGCTTCTGGATGGTTTTTGGGAAGGATCGGTTATTATTTCAACTTCGTCTCCGTTTTTGAGAGGAGTTGAAAGAGATTTCATTTTTTTGTTTATTTTTGCTCCGGCACAATGATCTCCGATTTCGCTGTGAATCTGATAAGCAAAGTCAATCGGAGAAGCGTCTTCGGGCAGATCTACAACCTCTCCTTTGGGAGTGAAGACAAATATTCTATTTTTAAAAAAATCAATTTTCAAACCCTCCCAAAAATCTTTATTTTTTGTAACTTCTTCCTGCCAGTCCCTTAATTGGGAGACCCAGGCAAATTTTTTTATTTCTTTTTTAAATCCGATTTTTTCTTTTTTTGCCCAGTGGGCACAGATTCCGTTTTCTGCCTCCTGATGCATTTTTTCCGTTTTTATTTGAAATTCGGTTATTTTTCCTTCTATGCAAAAAACGGTTGTGTGAAGAGCTCTGTATTCGTTTGGTTTTGGAAGAGCGATATAGTCTTTTATCCTTCCGGGAAGAGGTTTCCAATATTTATGTATGGACCCTAATGTTTTGTAGCAAGACTCAACGTCTTTTAAAATAATTCTTAAAGCAACTATGTCATATATTTTATTCAAATCCATGTCGTGCTTTAAAAGTTTTTGATATAAGCTCCAATAATGCTTTGCTCTGGCATGGATATTGATCGGCCTTATGCCCTCTTTTTTAAGTATTCTCTTGAGTTCAATTTCTACTCTTTTTAAGTATTTTTTTCTTTCTTCATATTCTTCTCCTATATTTTCGGTTAACCATTTGTATTCTTTTGGATAAAGATAAGGAAAAGCAAGGTCTTCAAGCTGTCCTTTCATTTCTCCCATTCCCAACCTGTTTGCCAGCGGTGCGAATATTTCCAGAGTCTCAAGTGCGATTCTTTCCCTTTTTTCTTTCGGCAGGAATTCGAGAGTTTGCATATTATGAAGCCTGTCTGCAAGTTTTATTAAAATTACCCTTAAGTCTTCTGCCATAGCAAAAAACATTTTTCTCAAGCTTTCTGCCCTCAAATCAATGGGAGAATCTTCTCTGCTTTCTATGTTTTTTACTTGTAGTCCTTTTTTGGGATATCTTAATTTCCCCAGCTTGCTTACTCCGTCAACCAAGAAAGCTATTTCTTTCCCGAATTCTTTTTCAATATCTTTCAAGGTTTTGTTGGTGTCTTCGGGGACATCATGAAGATAAGCAGCTGCTATTGTTTGAGCGTCAAGGTTTGTTCTGCTCAAAATTTCAGCCACCTTTTCCGGGTGGGAGATGTAGTTTTCTCCCGAGGCTCTTTTTTGTCCTCTGTGAGCTTCTTCTGCAAAATGGTGTGCTCTTTCTATTAGGTCTTTTCCGGGAGAACTTTTAAATATCTTTTTTATTATCCCTGCTGCCATATTTTTTATAATCGCATTCTTTATTTGAACAGATTATTTTTCCTCTTTTTCCTTCCAATAACATAGATCCGCACTTCGGACATTTTTCTTTTGTGGGTTTGTCCCAAGAAGCATAGTCGCACTTTGGCCAGTTGGAACAGCTCCAAAAAGTTTTTCCTTTTCTTGTCTTTTTCTCTATTATTTCTGATCCGCACTTAGGACATTTTACTCCTATCTTATTATCTTTTGCCGGTTCTGTGTATTTGCATTCGGGGAAATTAGAACAGGCATAAAACTTGCCGAATCTTCCCATTTTGAGAACTATTGGAGATCCGCACTTGGGGCAGACTTTATCGGTTTTTTGTTCTGCTAAGTCTTTCTTTGAAACCTCCTGATATTTTTTTTCAAGATTTTTTTCAAAAGGAGTATAGAATTCTCTTATAACGGGGACCCATTTTTTTTCGCCCGAGGCGATCTTATCCAGATTTTTTTCCATTTGGGCGGTAAATTTCAGGTTTACTATTTTCGGAAAATGCTTTTTTAATACATTGCTTACCAGTTCTCCTATCTCTGTCGGTTTGAATTTTCTATTTTCGTCTTTCTCTATATAGTTCCTTGCCTGAATAGTTGAAATGATAGGAGCATATGTTGAAGGGCGCCCTATTCCTTCTTTTTCAAGAGCTTTAATAAGGGTTGCTTCCGTGTATCTTGAGGGAGGCTGGGTAAAATGCTGAGCAGGATTTAATTTTAAAAGTTTGAGAGTCTCATCTTTTTCTAATAAAGGGATGTTTTCTTCTTTGAATTTTGTCTTGTAAACTTTTAAAAATCCGTCAAATCTGAGGGTTTGACCTGAAGATCTGAAGAGGGAATCTTTTGCTGAAATGTCTACCGAAACTGCCTCAAAAATAGCTTGGCTCATTTGGCAAGCCATGAATCTTTTCCAAATAAGATTATAAAGAAGGTATTGGTTTTTCTCCAGTTTGTTTTTTAAGTTTTCCGGTTTTTTTTCAGGCATACTGGGTCTTATAGCCTCGTGAGCTTCTTGAGCTGTCTTGCTCTTTGTTTTGTATTTTCTGCTAAAGCCGGGCCAGTATTCTTTTCCGTAGTCTTTTTCTATTAAATTTTTAGCAGCAAGCTGAGAAAAAGAAGAAAGGCTCAGAGAATCGGTTCTGTGATAGGTTATTAGTCCTGTTTCATAAAGCCTTTGGGCTGTCATCATTGTTATCTTAGACGGAAGTTTCAGTTTTTTCCATGATTCTTGCTGTAAAGAGGAAGTGGTAAAAGGAGGAGGAGGGTTTTTTTTAACTTCTTTTTTCTCTATTTTCTGAACCTTAAATTCCGAACCTTTTAAATCTTTCACGATTTTTTCTGCTTTGTTTTTACTCTTAATACTGAACTTGCTTATTTTCTTGTCTTTGTATTCAATGAGCAAAGAAGAAAACATGTCCTTTTGTTCTTCCTTTTTTAATAAAGCTTCTATTGTCCAATATTCTTGTTTTTTAAAGCTCCTTCTTTCTTCTTCTCTGTCTACCACTATTTTCAAAGCTGCTGATTGAACCCTTCCTGCAGAAAGACCCTTAACTACCTTTTTCCATAGGAAGGGGGAAAGTTTGTATCCTACAAGTCTGTCTAAAACTCTTCGCGCTTGCTGAGAGTTGACCAGATTTAAGTTTATCTCTCTCGGATTTTTCAGAGCTTTTTTTATCGCTTCTTCTGTTATTTCGTGAAAGGCGATCCTTTGAAAAGAAGATTTATCTTTCAAAGACTTTAAAGACTCGAGAAGGTGCCAGGATATAGCTTCTCCTTCTCTGTCTTCGTCTGTGGCAAGAATAATTTTTTCTGCATCAGAAGCTTTTTCCTTCAATGCCTTCAAGACTTTTCTTGCTTTTTGGGGAGTTATGTATTTTGGTTCAAAGTCTTTTTCCGTTTCTATGCCAAGCTTGCTTTTGGGAAGATCTCTGATGTGTCCGTAGGAGGAAAGAACCTTGTATTCGGATCCCAAGAATTTTTCAATTGTTTTTGCCTTTGTCGGGCTTTCTACTATAATTAAGTTCATCTTTTTATTATTTTCTCTAAATCTTTCCAGATCCTTTAAAGAAAATGTTGTTTTCTATACCATAAAATAGTTTTAACCTTTTAACAAGCATTAAATCTTTAAGCGATGAATGATATAATAAAATAATGGATTTGAAATTATTAAAAAAAGAAGCGAAAGAGAGGATTAAAAAATTGAAAGAAACTATTTCTTATCATAGATATCTTTATCATGTGCTTGACAGACAGGAAATTTCTGATGCTGCTCTGGACTCTCTCAAAAAAGAGCTTTCTTCTCTGGAAAAAAAGTATCCTGAATTTTTGACCGAAGACTCTCCGACCCAAAGAGTTGGCGGGGAGGCTTTGGATAACTTTAAAAAAGTGGAACACAAAACCCCGATGCTCTCAATGGACGATACTTTTTCAGAGAAAGAAATTCAAAGTTGGCAGGATTACTTGAAAAGATTGTTAAGAGTTGAAAAAATTGAATATTTTTCGGAATTAAAAATTGACGGTTTTGCTATAAGCTTGATTTACAAAGACGGGATTTTTTTTCAAGGATCCACGAGGGGGAACGGATATATAGGGGAAGACGTTACCGAGAATCTGAAAACCATTGAAAGCATTCCTTTGTCAATTAATATAAAAGGAAAGTTGCCAAAAAAAATAGAACCAAAAGTTAAAAAATTAATTGAAAAGGGAACAATTGAAATTAGAGGGGAAGTGTATATGGAAAGGAGTGATTTTGAAAAAATTAATGAAAAACTGGAAAAAGAAGGAGAAAAAAAATATGCAAATCCCAGAAATCTTGCTGCAGGATCTATAAGGCAATTGGATCCGAAACTTGCAGATTCAAGACCTCTTAAGTTTTTAGCCTATAACATTGTCTCTGACGTCGGGCAGGAAAAGCATTCAGAAGAACATCAAATACTTCCTAAGTTGGGATTTAAAACAAATGAAGGCAGAGTTTGTTATAATCTGGAGGAAGTTTTTGATTTTTGGAGGAAGGTGGCCAAAGAAAGAAATAATTATCCTTTTCAAATTGACGGTGTTGTTGTTTTGGTAAACGATAATAAAACTTTTAAAAAATTGGGTAGAGCAGGAAGGGGGTCAAGAGGATCCAGAGCTTTAAAATTTTCTCCTGAAGAAGCAGTAACAACCGTTCAAAATATAATTTTACAAGTTGGCAGAACCGGAGCTGTCACACCTGTTGCTGTTTTAAAGCCTGTGAAAGTGGGAGGAACTACCATAACAAGAGCCACCTTGCATAATGAAGATGAGATAAAAAGGCTGGGAGTGAAAATGGGAGACACGGTTATTGTGGCAAGAGCCGGGGATGTCATTCCCGATATTGTTAAAGTTTTAAAGGATTTGAGAACAGGGAAAGAAAAAACATTTCACTTTAAAAAGAAGTGCCCTATTTGCGGGAAAGATTTAGTTAAAAAAGAAGGAGAAGCTGTCTGGAGATGTAACAATCCTTATTGCGGAGCTGTTAAGAGAAAATTTATTCATTTTTTCGTTTCCAAAAAAGCTTTTGACATTGAAGGATTAGGACCCAAATTAATAGATAAATTAATGGACGAAAACCTTGTTTCAGATCCTTCTGATATTTTTAAGCTGAAGGAAGGAGACTTGATTCCCTTGGAAAGATTTGCTGAAAAATCAGCCTCTAATTTAATTAATTCAATTGAAGAGTCAAAAGAAGTACCTTTTTCTTCTTTTATAAGGGCTTTGGGAATCCGTTATGTCGGGGAAGAAACCTCAATTGATCTTGCTCTTCACTTTGGAAATCTTGAAGGATTAAAAAGGGCAACCCTGGAGGAGTTAGAAGCTATTCCTGATATAGGAAATGTTGTAGCAAAAAGTGTTTATAACTGGTTTAGAAATAAATCCAATCTTTCTTTTGTAGATAAACTTTTAAAGTCGGGAGTAAAAATTATTTTTCCCCAAAAAATAGAAAAAAAACTAAAAGGCAAAAAATTCGTTTTTACCGGTTCTCTTAAAAATATGGTTCGTGAAGAAGCAAAAAATAAAGTTAGAGTAATGGGAGGGGAGGTTTCTTCTTCTGTTTCCAAGGAAACCGATTTTTTAGTTTGCGGGGACTCTCCGGGCTCTAAAAAAGAAAAGGCTGAAAAACTGGGAGTTAAGATCTTGCAGGAGAAAGAATTTTTGAAAATAATAAGTTGACTTAATAATGTTATGGGTATAAACTCATAATAGAGAAATCTTTTAAATAAAATTATTTAGGTGATATAATTAAAAACAATGAAAAACGATTATTCAATTTTAATAGGAGGCAGAGCAGGCCAAGGATCCAGAACGGCCGGCTTGATTATAGCTAAGCTTTTTTCTGAGATCGGATACAATATATTCATATATGATGATTACCAGTCTTTAGTTAGAGGCGGTCATAGCTTCTCTCATATCAGAGCTTCAGAAAAAGAAATTTTATCCCACAGGGAAAAAATAGATTTTCTTTTAGCTCTGGACGAAAATACCTTTAAAAAACATAAAAAAGATTTATCAGAGAAAGGGATTGTTTTATACAACGAAGACGAATTTCTTTTAAAGGAAAAGTATGCTGTGGGAGTTCATATGGATAAAATTGTTGAACAGTTCAAAGGAATTCCGATAATGAAAAACACTGCTCTTGTGGCCGGATTTGCAAAAGTTTTAGGTCTTGACTGGAAAACATTGGAAACTCTTTTCAAAAAAGAATTCAAAAAACAGCAGAAAAAGAATCTTAAAATAGCAGATCAATCTTTCAAGAGAGCTGAAAAAATAACAGATGTTAAAAAATTAAAAAGAAAGCCTTTTCCTCTTTTAACAGGGAATGAGGCTCTTTCTCTGGGAGCTGTTAAAGCGGGGCTTGATCTTTATATCGCTTATCCCATGACTCCCGCTTCGGGAATCCTCCATTATTTAGCTAAAAACAAAGGAAAATTTAATATTGCTGTTTCTCAACTGGAAAACGAAGTCGGAATTGTGAATGCAGCCATCGGAGCTGCTTATGCGGGAAGCAGGACAATGGTAGGAACTTCAGGAGGGGGATTTGCTTTAATGACAGAAGGATTAAGTCTTGCTGTTCAAAACGAAACCCCTTTATTAATAGTAGAGAGTCAAAGAATGTCTCCGGGAACCGGTGTTCCAACTTACACGGGACAGGGAGACTTGCTTTTCAATTTAACGGCCGGTCACGGTGATATTGTAAAATTTGTCGTTGCACCGGGAGACGCTCAGGAATCTTTCTATTGGGCCGGGAAAACATTAAACCTTTCCTGGAAATACCAAACTCCTTCAATCTTGCTAATAGACAAAGAAGTTTCCGAGAGTACTTTTAGTTTTGATGAAAAAGTTTTAAATCAAGTTAAATATGAAAAACCTTTAATGTGGGGTAAAAAAGGAGAATACTTAAGGTATAAAAAAACAAAGAAAGGAATATCTCCTCTTGAGTTTCCTGGGGAAAAGAAAGCTGTTGTAAAATCAAACAGTTATGAGCACGATGAATTCGGTATTACGGTTGAAGACGAAAAATTAGTTAAAGAAATGCAAGAGAAAAGATTAAGAAAGTTTGAAGAAATGAAAAAAGAAGTTGAAAAACTGGAATCGGTTAAAATTTTTGGGAAGAAAAACTCTAAAAAAGCGATAATCTGCTGGGGTTCCACGAAAGGTCCCGTTAAGGAGGTGGCTGAAAAACTGGGAATTAAGATGATTTTTCCTGTTGTTTTACAGCCTTTTCCTGAAAAACAGATGAAGAAGGCCTTGGAAGGGGTTAAAAAAATTGCCTTGGCTGAAACAAACGGATTATCTCAGTTGGGGGAGGTTCTAATGAGATTTGGGATAAAGATTGATAAAAAAATATTAAAATATGATTCCAGACCATTTTTACCGGAAGAAATTGAGGAAAAACTTTCTAATTTTTAAATATTTATGCCAAAAAAAGAATTAAATTTGAATACTAAAAATACTTGGTGTCCTGGCTGTGGGAATTTTCCTATTTTAACTGCTTTTAAAAACGCAATTTCTTCTTTAATAAAAGAAGGAACTAAAGAAGAAGAAATAGTTTTGGTGGGCGGTATAGGTTGCAGTTCAAAAATTATTGACTACATTAATCTAAATAGTTTTTCTTCTCTTCACGGAAGACCTCTTGTTTCAGCAGAAGGGATAAAAATGAGCAATCCTAAACTGAAAGTAATAGTTTTTGCTGGAGACGGAGGGACATATAATGAGGGAATATCGCACCTGATTCATGCAGCTAAAAGAAACATTGACATTACTTTGCTGGTTCACAATAACAGGACTTTTGCTTTGACAACAAGCCAGTTTACGGCTACTTCCCCTAAAGGATTTAAGGGAAAATCAACCCCGGAAGGAAGCGTGGAAAGTCCTTTCAATCCCTTAGAGCTTATGCTTTCTTCAAATGCTAGTTTTATATCAAGAGGATATTCTTTTGAATTAAAGCATCTTGAAAGGATGATCAAAGAAGGGATAAATCACAAAGGGTTTTCTTTTATTGAAATTTTACAACCCTGTATTACTTTTTTCAACACAATGGATTTTTACAATAAAAGGATATATAAAAGAGAAGAGAAAGATTTGGCTTCTCGAGATAAGGCTTTAAAAGGAATTAGGGAATGGGATTATAAAAGTGAAAATACTAAAATTCCTTTAGGAATATTTTATAAAGAGAAAAAGCCCTCTTACGAAGAGCTTTTGTTGGGAAAATTAAATCCTTCAAAAAGAAAAAGGAATATATCTTTAAAAAACTTATAATTCTATTTAGGTCCAATCCGAAGCCTTGATACGAAAATTTTGGCTTCGGATACGAAAACTGGCAATCAGTGCCGAAGCCTTGATATGAAAATTTTCCCAGAGACCGGTTGAGACTTAATCTCCATACTCTTTTACCTCAACCATTCTTGTAACTTGCTTCCGAGTGTCAATAGATTTTAAAAAGCGTAATATCATAATTCCCCTGTGGAAAAAATCATTGATCATAGGGAAATCATTGATCACAGTTCTACTGCGATCAGGATACAAATATGCCAAGTTATCCACACCTAATATTAAAAAAGACAAGGAAAAGTGGTATATTAGGATAATAAATATAAGACAATTATAAATTGTAGATTTAAACAAGAAGTCGGAATAAATAGAATAAATATCAAAACATGGGAAAAAGAAAAAAATCTGCTAATTGGTATATTGCAACAACTCATTATCTCACATCGGGTTTTGTAGCTCCTTTCTTGGTATTTTTGGTTTCATCTTTTACTATCATACCGTTGGCTAGCAATTTTAATTCTATAATACTGGATAATATAGTATATGCTATAATATTCATTCTATCTATTTGGTTGGGGATTATGCATTCATCTCGATATTTAAGAAATGCCTATATTATTACTGAAAAAAGCAAAGATAAAATCGTGAATTTATCTACTATCTATTTTGTTGTTTTGAGCGGAGGTTTTTCTGCTCTTATAGGAGGACTTTTTTCTTTAATCTTTTTTGCATTTTTTGCCTTTTTATTTTACAAGCTAAGTCATAAATATATTAGTGTGAATGAAAAAGAAGAAGGATAAAGACAAAAAAGTGAGACATATTAAAGAAATAATTCGAAAATAAAAAGAAATATGAATTTTCAATCAGAAACATTCTCCAAAAAGAAAAGGAAACTTGCTTTCATTAAACTTTTCATTGTCATCGTAGTAATAGCGATTATATGTACTATTGTTTTTTTCTTATTAGACTCTCAACAGAAAGAGATAGATCCTCAACAGAAAGATGTTGATAATAAATCCTTGGCCAACAGGCAAAACGTCAGAGAATACTGCATTGCTAATCCCGGAGAGTCAATACTTCACGGAGACGTAGTGTATTGTGATGATTATTACAACATGTGGTCTATTACTCTGGATGGAGGTGGAACTTACCAATGGAAAACAAGTGACACTGCTCTACCCTCTTATGCTGATGGGGATTGCAACAACCTCACCGCTTCTGACATGGAAGACTATCCGGCTTGCAAGGCCTGTTATGACCTGGAATATGCCGGGTTTGAGGAAGGGTGGCAATTGCCAAGCCAAGATGGAAGAGACGGTACCTATTGCGCTCCAGGCAGAGAACTTTGGAACCTGGGATATGAGACTTGCAGCTGGAATCCAAATCAATGCGATTCAGCACAATCCTCCTGTCAACCTTCTTATGATACTGACGCTGTCGCGGCCTACTATTGGTCTTCTACCGAGCACTCAGATACGGGTGCCTGGGGCGTGCACTTCAATGTCGGTTACGTGTACCGCAACTATAAGACTCGTGCTAAACGGGTGCGGTGTGTGCTCGGGCAATAGAAATAGATCTTCTTCCTTTCCCTTAAGAACTCTGGCCTTTGGACTCTGGGAAAGATTAAAAACATTTGTTTCCTTTGAAACAAATGTTTTCCAAGGTCATCTTAAAAGATTTCGGTTGACTCTTAGAGTCAACCGACTTAAATTAGTCTAGGTTGGCTTGCAGTGGTTTTATTTCCTTAGCCTTTCGATTGCTTGAGATAATATTTGACAGTAAAGATTTAATCCAACCTGGTTAATACTTCCTGACTGTTCTTTTCCTAAAATGTTTCCTGCTCCTCTGATTTCAAGATCCCTCAAGGCAATTTTGTACCCGGAACCCAGTTCTTTTTCTTCTTTCAGAGCTTTTAATCTTAACTTGGCTTTTTCTGAAAGATTTTTACCATAGAGAAAGTAAGCAAAAGCTTGCTTGTGGGATCTTCCAACCCTTCCTCTTATTTGATAGGCCTGGGAAAGTCCGAGAAGAGAAGCATTGTCTACTATTAAAGTGTTTACCGTTGGAAGGTCCAGACCGTTCTCAATAATAGTTGTGGCTATGAGAGTTTGAATCTTATTTTTTTGAAACTCTTCCATTGTTCTGGAAGATTTTTTCTTGCTTAATCTCCCGTGGATAATTCCGATTTTTCCGGGAATACTCAAGCTTTCTAAGAATTTTTTGGCAGTTTCAATGGTTTCTACTCTGTTATGAAGATAATAGACTTGACCTCCTCTTTTTATTTCTTTTTCAATTGCTCTCTTTATTGTTTTCTTTGAAAACGGGAGAACAAATGTTTTTATGGGCAGGCGGGTTAAGGGAGGTGTTTGAATTAAGCTTATCTCTTTTAAAGAAGATAAAGAAAAATAAAGAGTTCTTGGGATAGGAGTTGCAGAAAGAGAAAGAATGTCAAGGGAAGATCTAATTTTCTTCAATTTTTCTTTTTGTTTCACGCCGAATTTTTGTTCGTCATCTATTATTAAAAGTCCTAAATTTTTGAACTTTACGTCATTAGAGATAATCTTGTGAGTTCCGATGACAATGTCTGTTTTCCCTTCTTTTAAATTTTCAATTACTTCTTTTTGTTTTTTCTCGGACTGAATTCTACTTAAAACATCTATTTTTAAAGGAAGTTCTTTTAATCTTTCTTTAAAGGTTTGGTAATGTTGTTCGGACAAGATTGTAGTTGGACACATTATTGCCGTTTGATATCCGGAAGACGCCGCTTTGACAGCAGTCCTTAAGGCTATTTCTGTTTTTCCGAATCCGACATCTCCGCAAACCAATCGATCCATGGGGGTTTGTTTTTTTAAATCTTTTTCTATGTCCTTGATTGCCTGCAATTGGTCCGGGGTTTCCTCAAAAGGGAAACTAGAACAAATTTTTTCATTTATTGTTTGGTCAAAAGAATAGGGAGGCCTTTGAGTAATTTCTCTTTTGGCATATATTTCCAAAAGCTCTTTTGCCAATTTTTCCGTTTCTTCTTTTACTTTCTTTTTTGTTTTTTGCCAGACGGGGCTACTCAGTCTGGATATTTTAGGAGAAGTGAATCCTACATATCTTGAAAGCTTTCTTTCCAAACCCTCGGGGATGTAAAGTTTATCTCCTTTATCATACTCCAAAAGATAGTATTTTTTTCCTTTGTCTTTAGAAATGGAGGGGAAAGAAGAAAACCCTCTAAACATTGCAACTCCGTGGTCAAGATGAACCAAATAATCCCCCGGTTTTATTCCTTTAAGATCAGAAAATACTTTCTGGGATTTTAGCTTTTTCTTTAGCCTTTCTTTTGTTTTTTTCTCATCTTCTACTTGAATTTCTAGCCTTTCAATTTCTTCCAATAGGTTGCCGTAAAAATCAAGCCTTACAGCATAAGTTGAATTTATGGGAAAAACCTCAATAATTCCTCCTTTTCTTGAAAATTCTCCCGGCTCTGTTGTTTTTATGACTTTTTCATATCCCATTTCGTCAAGCTTTCTTAAAATCTGGGAAAAATTATATTCTTGTCCGGACTGAAGATGTAAAAGATTATTTTGAAAAAAAGATTGAGTTTTAAGAGAATTAATTATTTTTTTAAAATTCTTTTCAAACCAAAAAGCATACTTTTCTAAAAAGTATGGGTGCTGGGAAGATATTAAAACATCTTTAATTTTTTTATTCTTCATTCATGCTGCTTTTTGTTTTTTCAATTCCTTCTTTCAATGATCTTTCTATTATCCGAACAGCTTTTTTTATTGTTTCTTTTAATTTTTCTTTTTCTTCTTCTTTAAATTTTTTAATCACAAAACTTTCTAAATTTTCTTTTGGCCCTATGCCTATCCTGAATCTTGTTAATTCTTTGGTTCCCAGGTTATCAATTATTGATTGAATTCCTTTGTGTCCGGCAGACCCTCTGTTTTCTGATATTTTAATTTCTCCTAAATTAAGATCGGCTTCGTCATGGACAATCCATGTTTTTGCTTCTCGATTCTTCAAAAATTTTTTAACGGATATCCCCGAATTATTCATAAAGGTTTGAGGTTTTAAGAGAGTTATTTTTTCCCCGTTTAAAACTTTTTCTGAAATCAAAGAGTCGGCTTTTTTTAAAGGCTTAAATTCGGGGAATTCATTCTCTTGGGCGAATTTCTCAATTATTTTGAACCCTATATTATGTCTGGTCCCTTTAAATTTTTCTCCTGGATTTCCCAGTCCTACGATTAAAATCATATTGGTATTTTAACATATAAACGCAAATAATTAATAATGAAAAACGAGATTATGACTTGAGTTGCAAAAAGATAGAAATTTGGTATAATTCAGGTGACATGAAGTCGTTAATTCTTTTTATTTGGGAAGTTATAAAGATTATAATAGTTGCTTTGCTGATAGTAATCCCTATCCGCTATTTTGTGTTTCAGCCTTTTTTAGTAAGAGGTCAGTCAATGGAACCGAATTTTTCAAATAGTGACTATCTTATAGTTGATGAGATTTCTTATCGATTCGATGATCCTCAAAGAGGAGATGTAATAGTTTTCAGATCTCCGGCTTATCCTTCTCAAAACTTTATTAAAAGAGTTATCGGGCTTCCGGGAGAAGAAGTGATAATAGAAAAAGGCGTTATTAAGATTATCAAAGAAGGAGAAGAAGTAATTCTTGATGAGTCTGAATATCTTTATGACAACACAAACGGAGACACTCATGTTGTTTTGAATAATCAGCAATATTTTGTTTTGGGAGACAATAGAGATTCTTCTTATGATTCCAGAAGATGGGGGCCGTTGCCCGAAGAAAATATTATCGGAAAAGTTTTTTTAAGAGCTTGGCCGTTTTCTTCCTTTACTAAAATTGAAGTACCAAGTTATTGAATATGTCAAAGAAAATAAAGTTTCAAACTCCGGTTGGCATGCACGATATTTTGCCCGAAGACTGGCCTTATTTTGACAAGGTTTTCAAGGTCTGCAAAGAAATGGCCGATTTTTACGGATTTGAAAGAATTGAGACTCCTATTGTTGAAAAAGCGGATCTTTTTTTAAAGGGAGTCGGTAAAAATACTGATATTGTTGAAAAAGAAATGTTTGACTTTAAAACAAAAGGAGGAGACTATCTTGTTTTAAGGCCCGAAGGGACTGCTTCTATAGCCAGATCTTACATAGAGCATGGAATGGGAAGTTTGCCTCAGCCCGTTAAGCTGTGGCATTTTGGGCCTTTTTTCCGCCATGAAAAACCTCAGTCTGGAAGATATAGGCAATTTTGGCAATTCGGGTTTGAAGTTTTAGGAGATGTTTCTCCTGCCCTTGATGCTCAGATAATCCAAATTTCTTTTAATATTTTAGGAGAATTAAAATTAAAAGATTTGGTTGTTGAAGTTAATTCAATGGGCTGTAGTCATTGCAGGTCTTACTACAAAAAGCTTTTGGTGAGCTATTTAAGATCAAGAAAAAATTCCCTTTGTGCTAATTGTAGGAAAAGAATAAAATCTAATCCCTTGAGGGTTCTTGACTGTAAGGAAGAAAAATGTCAGAGAGTGTGTAGCCAAGCTCCTCAAATAGTTGATCATCTTTGCGATGATTGCAAGTCTCATTTCAAGCAGGTTCTTGAATTTCTTGATGAATTAAATATTCCTTATGACCTAAATCCTTATCTTGTCAGAGGTCTTGACTATTATACTAAAACGGTTTTTGAGATAAAGGGAAAAGAAGAATCGGGACAGGGTACTTTTCTTGGAGGAGGAAGATATGATAATCTTATTAAGCTCTTAGGAGGGAGAGAAACTCCTGCTTGCGGGGGTGCTTGCGGAGTGGAAAGGGTGATTAGTTTAATGAAAGAAACTCCCCTTAAAAGAGTTAAGGCTAACCAGCCTAAAATTTTTATTGCTCAAATCGGCAGTTTGGCGAAAAGAAAAAGTTTGGCTTTAGCAGAAGAGTTTAGAAAGGCAAAAGTTTCAATTGGCGAGAGCTTTAACAAAGACAGTCTTAAAGCTCAGCTTAATAAAGCTGATAAAATAGGAGCTGAACATTGTTTGATAATAGGACAGAAAGAAGCAGTTGAGGGAAATGTGATAATAAGGGATATGTCTAGCGGGAGACAAAGAGAGGTAAAAATTGATAAGATAATAAAAGAAACCAAAAAGCTTTTAAAGAAATAAGATGGATTGTCTTTTTTGTAAAATTATAAAAAAAGAAATTCCTTCCGATATTGTTTATGAAGACGAAAGTTTTATTTCTTTCAAGGATATAAATCCGAAAGCCCCAATTCATCTCTTAATTGTTCCCAAGAAACATATTTCTTCCATAAATCACTTAGAAGAAAAAGACAAAGAGATGATAGGAGAACTCTTTCTTGTTGCTAAAAGAATAGCCGAAAAAGAAGGAGTCAAAGAAAAAGGTTATAAGTTACTTTTTAACGTTGGTAAGGGAGGCGGGCAGATTATAGATCACATCCACTTGCACTTATTGGCGGGATGGGATAATAAAAAAGAAAAAGAAGTATTGTAAATTTCGAAGTGGAAGGATTTTTATTAATTTCACTCAGGTTTAATGCTTTAAAAAAAATGGCTATAGAAATAAAAAGAAAACCAAAAGAAAACCCTCAAAGCTTAATTAGGCGCTTCACTCAAAGTGTTCAGAGAAGCGGAGTTTTGATTAGGGCAAGGAAGAGCAGATTCAGAAAAAGAGAAAAATCAGAACAGCTTAAAAAAAGAGCTGCTTTGAGAAAAGAAAAATTGAAAGCCGAATACGAAAAAAAGAAAAAATTTGGAAATGACTTTAAAAGAAAAAATTAGAGAAGATTTGAATTCAGCCATTAAGGGGAAAAAAGAAAAAGAGATTTCTGTTCTCCGGTTGCTTCTGTCTGGAATTGAGAACAAAGAAAAAGAAAAAAGATATAATCTCACCAAAGAAGAAACAGGATTGGAAGAACAAGAACTTTCAGAAAAATCTTCTCTTAATGATGAAGAAATTACTGAAGTTGTTTTTTCTGAGGCAAAAAAAAGAAAAGAATCCATTAGTGAATTTGAAAAAGGTGGCCGGGAAGAATTGGCTCGGAAAGAAAAAGAAGAGCTTGAAGTATTAAAAAAATATTTGCCAGAACAAATGGGAGAACAGGAATTGAAAAAAATAATAGAAAACGCAATTCAAGAATCGGGGGCTGAAAGCATGAAAGATATTGGTAAAGTTATGTCTTCTGTTATGCCCAAGGTTAAAGGAAAGGCAGATGGTTCTGAAGTAAACAGAATAGCAAAAGAACTATTGTCTTAATGATTGAGATAAACAATTTAAGCAATTTTAAGGTGGATGAAAAAATTTTGAAGAAAGCCTTAGAGATTGTACTGAAAGGAGAATTGATCAGAAAGAGAGAAGTCTCTGTTGCCTTGGTTGACCCGGAAGAAATTAAGAGAATTAATTTTGAATACAGAAAAAAGAAAGAAGTAACGGATGTTCTCTCTTTCGGTTTTTCGGAAAAAAACTTTTTGGGTGAAATAATTATTTGTCCCTTGAGGGTGGAAGAGAACGCAAAAAAGATCAATGTTTCTTTTCAAGAAGAAATAATCAGAGTTCTTGTTCACGGAGCTCTTCACTTAATGGGCTTTGATCATGAGGGATCAGCCCCCGAGGCTGAAAAAATGAGAAGAAAAGAGAGAAAATATTTGAATAAAATTTCAACTTTTTATGGGAAATAATATTATAACCGCACTTGATATAGGAACAAAATCAATTAAAGCTCTTGTGGTTTCTGAAAAAAAGAGATCCGGGGAGTTTGAAATTTTAGCTAAAGTCCAGATACCTAATTTTGGAATGAGAAGAGGTGTTGTTGAAGACTCTGAAAAAGTTTCTCGAAACATCGCTGATGTTTTAGATAAAATTCAAGAGAAAATAGAGAAAAGAATTAATAAAGTTATTGTTAATATTGGAGGAAGTCATATTTTTTTAGCTTCTTCCAAAGGCTCTGTTGCCATTTCAAGGGTTGACCGCAGTATTTCTCCTGAAGACGTGGAAAGATCCGTTCAAGCAGCCAGAGCTTTTTCTTTACCTGAAAACACAGAAATCATAAATTTTTTTGAAAAAAGACATTTTGTTGACGAAGGTCAGGGAGTTAAAGATCCCGTTGGGATGAAAGGCATAAAACTGGAATCAGAGGTCACTTCTATTGGAGTTTTCTCTCCTTATTACAGAAATCTTAACGAAGCTTGCGCAGGTGCTGACATAGGAAACATTATGGAAATTATTTGCAATCCTGTAGCTTCTGCGGAATCATGCTTGACTTCCCAACAAAAAGAATTGGGAGTTGTTTTGCTTGACATTGGAGCAGGTACTACAGATCTTGCTATATACAAGGAAGGGGATTTGTGTCATTTGAAAGTTATTCCTATTGGTTCTGACCATATTACCGATGATATTGCGGTTGCCTTAAGGACGGATGTGAATGTAGCAGAAAAAATAAAAAAGGAATTTGGTCATTGTCTTAAATCAAAAGGGGGGAAATCTTTGAAAAAGAAAGAAAAAGAAGAAAAAGAGATACCTCTTAATTGTCTAAATTTTTCTTCCCGAGTTTTGACTAAAACTATCAAGGCCAGGCTTTCTGATATTTTTGATGTTGTCAAAGATGAAATTAAAAAATCTTCTGCTGGGAGTTTGCCTGGAGGAGTTGTTATTACCGGGGGAGGATCAAAGATGCCCGGAATTGTTGAACTTGCAAAAAAGGAGCTAAAGCTTCCTTGTAAAATAGGAGTTCCTGTTTTTAAAAACAAGGAAGTTGGCGAAGAATTTGCTGGAGAATTAGAAGAAGACCCTTGCTTTAGCACGGTCTGGGGGCTTGCTCTTTCAAACTTTGAAGATTTTTCAGAAGAGAACAAGGAAGGATTAATTGAGAAAATAAAAAAGCTTTTAAAGGTTTTCGTGCCTTAAACTATGACTAAAATAAAAGTAATTGGTGCTGGGGGATCCGGATCTAACGCAATTTCAAGGATGAGCTCTTGTAAAATAAGAGGAGTTGAGTTGATAGCTGTAAACACGGATCTTCAGGATCTTGAAAAAACCAAAGCAGATTTAAAGATTCAAATTGGCAAAGAAACTACTAAAGGGCTGGGAGCAGGAATGAATCCTGAATTGGGAAAAAAATCTGTAGAAGAGCAGAGAGAAGAAATAAAAAAGGCTATCCAGGGAACGGATATGCTTTTTATAACCGGAGGATTTGGTGGAGGGACTTGTACCGGAGCTGCTCCCGCTATAGCTGACATAGCAAAATCATTGGGAATTTTAACAATAGCCGTTATTACCACTCCTTTTAAGTTTGAAGGCCTGCCAAGAATGAGAATAGCTAAAAAAGGACTACAGAGAATAAAGGATAAAGTTGACACTCTTATCGTTATTCCTAACGAAAAGGTGCTTTCTCTTTCAGGTAAGGATACGACTTTGCTTTCTGCTTTTTGGGCTTGTGATGATATCTTAAGAGAGGCTGTTGAAACAATGTCTGACTTAATAACCGTCCCTGGGATAATTAATATTGACTTCGCAGACCTTAAATCTATTTTAAATAATTCCGGAAGAGCCTTTTTCGGCCAGGGGAAGGCAAAGGGAGAAAAAAGAATAGAAAAGGCCGTGAGTAAAGCTGTTAACTCTCCCTTGGTTGGGTTTTTATCTCACGGGGCAAGGGGAATTTTATTTAATATATCAGGAGGGAATGATCTGAGCTTGGCTGAGATAAACAGAGCGGCTCAAACTATCACTAGAAATGTTAAAGATGATGCGAAAATAATATTCGGAGCCGTTTACGGAAAAAACATTAAAAAGGGAGAGGTAAAAGTTATGGTAATAGCAACCGGATTCGAAAAGAAATAATTATTGTGGATAACTTTTTTAAAAACTAAGGAGATATAAGGGTTCAACACTGTTTGACCCCTTTTTTTAATCGGGATAGAATGTAATAATTGCATCGTTTTTTTATTTCTTTTTATATGAAAAACAAAATTCTAAAAGTTAAGAAAAGAGACGGGAGAATAGTTGATTTTAACGAATCGAAAATAAGAGAAGCTATTTATAAAGCTGTTACCGCTACAAATCAGGGTGACGGGGAAGTTTCAAGAAAGGTTTCCGAAAGAGTCATTAATCTATTAAATAAGAGATTTAAAGAAGACGAAACTCCAACTGTTGAACAGATCCAAGATATTGTAGAGGAGGTTCTTATATTGGAAAACTTACCCGAAACAGCAAAAGCATATATTCTTTACAGAGAACAAAGAAGAAGGATAAGAGAAGCTGCGGGAAGCATAGACGAATCTCTTGAAATGATTGACAAGTACATAAAAGAACTTGATTGGCAGGTTTACGAAAATGCAAACATGGCTTATTCTCTTCAAGGCCTGAACCATTATGCTGTTTCAAGCATTACAAAAAAATATTGGCTTAACAGAGTATACCCGACAGAGATAAGGAAAGCTGTTGAGAGCGGAGATATGCATATTCATAACTTGGATAGTCTTTCCACTTATTGCTGCGGGTGGGATTTATACGGACTTCTTGTTAACGGATTTAAAGGAGTTCCCGGTAAGATTGAATCCAAACCTCCAAAACATCTTAGAACTGCCTTAGGTCAACTGGTTAATTTTTTCTATACATTACAAGGTGAATCAGCAGGAGCTCAGGCAGTTTCTTCTTTTGACACTCTTCTTGCTCCTTTTGTCAGATATGACAAATTAAGCTATTACCAGGTAAAGCAATCCATTCAGGAGTTCCTTTTTAATATGGCTATTCCAACGAGAGTAGGATTTCAGACTCCTTTTTCAAACATTACCTTAGATATTAATCCTTCTCCTTCTTTAGCTGACCAGCCGGTTATTATCGGAGGAGAGCCTCAAAATGAAAACTATAAGGATTTTCAGGATGAGATGGATATTATAAATCACGCTTTTTACGAGTGTTTAATGGAAGGAGATGCAAAGGGAAGACCTTTTACTTTTCCTATTCCGACAGTCAATATTACCGAGGACTTTGACTGGAATGATAAAAACTTAGATCCTCTTTGGGAAGCAACTGCAAAGTACGGGGTAAATTATTTTTCTAATTTCATTCATTCGGATATGGATCCCAAGGATGTGAGAAGTATGTGTTGCCGGTTGAGACTTTCAAACAAAGAGCTTCTCAAGAGAGGAGGAGGTCTTTTCGGTTCCGACCCTTTAACAGGCTCGATAGGAGTTGTAACCGTTAATCTTCCCAGAATCGGTTATGAATCAAAAACCAAAAAGGAATTCTTTGAAAAATTGGTAAAGTCCATGGACTTGGCCAAAGAGAGTTTGGAGATAAAAAGAAAGGCACTTGATAATTTTATGGAAAAAGGCCTTTATCCTTATTCCAAGTTTTACCTTGAAGGAATAAAGAAAATGAGGGGAAGTTATTGGGGCAATCATTTCTCAACAATAGGCCTTGTCGGGATGAATGAAGCATTATTAAACTTTATCGGGGAAAATATCGGATCTAAAAGAGGAATAAAATTTGCTGAAGAAGTTTTGGAATTTATGAGAGAAAGGCTTGTAGAATACCAAGAAGAAACGGGAAACCTTTACAATCTTGAAGCAACTCCTGCTGAATCAACAGCTTATAGATTGGCTCTTAAAGACAAAAAAATACATCCTGACATTATTACAGCAGGTAGCAAGGAAAGTCCTTATTACACTAACTCAAGCCAGCTACCCGTAAATTACACGGAAGATGTCTTTGAAGCTTTAAAGCTTCAAGATAATATTCAGTCAAAATATACAGGAGGTACGGTTTTACACCTTTTCCTCGGAGAAAAAATAACCGATATTGAAACGACCAAATCATTGGTAAAAAAAGTTTGCGAAAAATTCAGCCTTCCTTATATAACCATAACT
>CAZBVF010000028.1:0-12720 GCA_964495335.1 uncultured Candidatus Saccharibacteria bacterium | reverse complement strand
CCAATGCCTGTGTCTTCTATTTTGACCAAAGCATTGTCTTTCTTTTTTTTAATCTCAACCTCTACTCCTCCTTTCTTTGTATATTTAATAGCATTGTCTATGATGTTATAAAAAGACTCTTTGAGTTTGTCTTTGTCTGCTTTAATATATGCTTTGGACTGGGAATTTTTAATCCTGAGATATATTCCTTTCTCTTTTGTTTCTCTCTTAAATTCTTTTACTGTTTCTTTTATCATTTTATTAATTTCTATTTTCTTTTTTTTGAGAGCTTTCTTTCCCATTTGGAACTGAGAGATGTCAAGGAAGCTATTGACCAATCTGATAAGGCTTTCTGTTGATTCCTGGAAGTTTTGAATTTTTTCTTTAACTTTTTTAGGAACTTTACCGTAATCCCCTTCAAGAATCATGGAAGAGTATCCTTTCATAACCGTTAACGGGGTTCTGAGATGGTGCTGGGTTGCCATGATGAATTGGTCTTTAGCTCTGTTTAAATGCTCAGATTCTGCTGCTATTCTTTCTGCTTTCTCTCTCATTTCCACTTCCCTGTTAACGTATCTTAAAAGATAAACCAAAGGAACAGCAATAAAAAGAAAGATAGTAGCCTTTCCGCTTATTCCTAAGCTTACCTTGGGAACTATAACTAAAGTGGCTAAAAAAACCAAGATACCGAAAACCAATATTTCTGCTGCTAAAACTTTAGCAAAAAGCTCCTGAGTTGTAATAGCATAAACAACTATTAAGGCAAAAATGGGGATAGAAAGATAAGTTACGGGGTATATAGGAATGCTGTAAGCTAATAGCATTCCGAGAGCAGCAAAAGACAAGACAAAAAAGGCTATTAAAAGATAAAAAGACTGTCTTCTTTTAAAGGGACTGTTCTCTTCTTTTCTCCATTCAATAAACAGGTTGTAAATAGCAAGAAGAACAACAATAACCGTAAACACAAAAAAGAAATGATGGGCAAAATGAGCACGGCTATGACACCCCCATTCGTAGTTAAAAACTCCGTCAACAAAATAGTCCGTTCTGGTTAAAAAAGAAAAAACAAAAGAAAGAGGATAAAACAAATACAAAAGTTTTCTTCTTTTTATCTCACAAAATTCAACGGAAAAATGATAAACCAAAGTAGGCATAAAGGCAGCCGGGATATAAAGAAATCTATCCCAGAATAAAACCGCCTGATCGTTGCCACAATTTCTCCACATCAAAAAAGTCCCTATAATCCAAAAAGCCTGAGTGATACTCAAAAGGAAGAAAACAAAACTGGTCTTTTCTTTTAATTTCAACCAGCCGTAAAGACCCACAAAAAATATTAACACTCCGCTCGGCAAAAGAAGATAGATTGGAAAAGGAATTTGACTCATTTATTTTTTCTAAGCTTATAATGAAGAACTTTTCCCATATGACTTTTGGGAAGATCCTTAAAAAATTCTACTTTGTGAGGAACTTTAAAAGGAACAATATTTTCTTTACAATAATCAATCAAATCTTTTTCTGAGATCCCTTTTCCTTCTCTCAAAACAACGCATGCTTTTATGGTTTGACCATAATAATCGTCTTTTATCCCAATTACAGCGGCTTCCTGAACTGCCGGATTAGATTCTAAAACTTTCTCGACTTCTCTGGGCCAAACCTTTTCTCCTCTTACATCTATCATATCGTCTATCCTTCCTTCGATATAGAAAACACCATCTTTATCCATTCTCCCTATATCTTTGGTTCGAAGCCATCCATTTTCAAAAACTTTTTTTGTTTTTTCCGGTTTTTTCCAATACCCCTTAAAAACTTGAGGTCCTTTGAATAAGATTTCTCCTGACTGGCCGAGAGGAAGATCTTCTCTTGTCTCAATATCAACAATTTTCAAATCACAACCGTGGATAGGAATTCCAACAGAGCCCATTTTTTTAACATATCCTTTAACCAAAGAATCCAAAAGTATTACTTGGGAACTCTCCGTCAAACCATATCCTTCAATCAAAGTAGCATTGGGAGCCATCTTATTTATTTTTTTCCAAAGATAAGAAGAAATAGAGGTGCTCCCGCTACTGCAAAGAGTTAAGGAGTCAAGAAGAGATTCTTTTGGTTTTTTTTGAAAATAGTTCCAGAAAGCAGAATACATAGCAGGAACACCTTCAAAAAAATTAATTTTGTATTTTCTAATTGTTTTTATGGTCTCTTCTGTTGTAAACTTGGGCAGAAAAACCATATCCCATCCGTTATAGGTTCCCATAGAAATTCCGGAAATAAGGCCGTAAACATGAAAAGGCGGGACCACAATCAAAAGAGATTTTATGGAAACTTCTTTTAAAAATTCTGTCATGCCCAGAACATCGGAGATAACATTAAAATGAGTTAACATTACTCCTTTAGAATCTCCGGTTGTCCCTCCAGTGTAAACTATCATCGCTAAATCTTCTTTCGGATTTATCTCTACCCGATTATAATTAGAAGAACTTTCTAAAAAGTCATTAAAGTTTATCGTTCCCGGACAAGGGAAATATTTAACTTTCCCTAAAAGTTTCCCTAAAACCTTTTTAATGAGGGGGAAATAATCTGCAATGTTTGTGGTAATAATTTTTTCAATATGAGAAGTTGACTCTGCTCCTTCTTCCACTTTTTCATAAAACATGTCCAGGGAAATAACTATTCTCGGTTCCGCATCATTAAAAAAATATTTCAACTCTTCCCCCGTATAAAGAGGGTTTAAACAAATAGGGATTGCTCCTGCTTTCAAGGTCCCCCAAAAACTAATCAACAATTGAGGGCAATTAGGAAGCAAGAGAACAATCCTGTCTCCCTTATGAATTCCCTGCTTTTGAAGAGAAAAGGCAAATCTGTCTGAAAGATTCTTTAACTCTTTGTAAGTAATTTCCTTATCGTAAAATATAATAGCTTTTTTGTTTGGATTCTCTTCGGCTGAATCATCCAGAAAATCATATAAAGGAACTTCCGGATAATTCAAATGTTTCGAACCGTCTTTAAAATAGTGTTTAAACCAGGGACGATTATCGGGAACGTAATAATTTAACTCTGGCATGTTTTTAAAAATATTATTTTAAAACCTTTTTAAATTTTTCTAGAGGAATTGGTTTATTAAAGCTCGTAAAATTAGCTAATGTTAACCCGTATTTCTTTCCCCATTCAATAGTTTCTTCCAAATGATGAACACTTACTTCTCCAATATAATCTTCTCTTCTTTCTTCTAAAGCTTGTAACATTGCTTCTGTCATACAGGCAAAACCAACGTTTTTAGGAGTTCCAACATTCATTCCAATGTCAATATTTTCCCACTTCACTCTTCCTCCATCAATTGAAATAACATCGGGTCTTACTTCATTAATATTGGAAGGAACATCGGAAGGTTCGGCAACATCAATTACGACAGCGTTCTTTTTCAAAAACTCCGGACGAATTAAAGCATCCGGATGACATGTTGCCGTGACTACAATATCAGCCTCTCTAATGCTATGAAGCTCAATAGACATTCTATATTTATCTCCCTCCAAAGAATCTTTTAATCTTTCAAGTTTTTCTTTTGTCCTTTCAACTAAAATTAATTCAACACCCTTCCTGTTGAAATATTTTACAATCGCCTGACCTATTACCCCGGCAGCTCCGACAACAGCCACTTTTTTATCAAGTAAATCTACTTCTGCAAGATCAACAACCTTTTCCACTGCCCGGACAGAAATAGCGGCAGTATAAGTGTTTCCAGTAGTAATATTCATCTTAATGTCCGGATTTTCAACAAGCCATTTCCCAGCCGAGGTTAAGGGAGCAGTTAAAGCTCCTAACATTAAAATTTCCGCACCGAGTTTTCTTTGGGAAAAAAGAGCAGCTTCCATTATCTTTTTTCTCACCTTTTCTTTTGGCAAATTCATCATCTGATAAGGGGTAAGGGGTAGTCCAACTATCCAGCCCTCCGCCTTATCAAAGACTTTAAAGTGAGAGGTGACCTGAAAACTTTTTTTATCGGGCAAAACAAAAGTAAATCCTTCCATAAGCTTCAAAGGAAGATACCTGCCTAAAGGAAAAACTTTTCTGATATCTTCTCTTTCTATTAAATGGCCCAATACTACAAACTTCATGTTTTAATATTTTTTATCTCTTCTCTGGCTACTTCCCTGTCGTCCCAGGGAATCTTTTTCCCTTTTTCAAGACACATCCAGGGCTCGGATCCTTTACCGGTAACAACAACCGCATCTCCCTTTGAAGCCAGAGAAAAAGCTTTTTTAATTGCCTCTCTCCTGTCTATTATCTCATAAGCTTTCTTGTTTTTTAACCCCTTTTTAATATCCTTTAAAATTTCTTTCGGCGGTTCGTCGTAAGGATCTTCATTGGTTAAAATTATTTCATCACAATAAGAAGAAGCAATCTCACCCATCTCTTTTCTTTTCCACTTATCCCTGCCCCCGCCGCAAGAACCTAAAACTCCTATTATTCTCCCATTGCCATTGTTCAATTTCAAAACAGTTTTATACAAAGCTTCCAGAGCATCGGGAGTGTGGGCATAGTCAACAATAACCTTAAAAGGTTCATTTAAAACGATTTCCACTCTTCCCTCAATCCCCTCCATCCCCTCAAGAGCTTTTTTACAGTCTTCAAGGCTAAGTTTTTGGGACAGCCCAATAGAGATTGAAGACAGGCAATTATAAACATTGAAAAGGCCTTTTAGCTTTAAATCAAATTCAACTCCTTTGACTTTGAATTTAATTCCTGATGATAGAACTTCAACATCTTCAGCTTTTATCTTCTCTATATTATTTAAATCATCCTCGTTAAATTCAATTCCGTATCCGTATTTTCTCTCAGAAGAAAAGTTTAAAAAATATTCACTGTTTTTGTCATCCAAATTAACAATTGAATTTTCTCTTGAAGCTTTGAAAAGCTTTCCTTTGGCTTTTTTGTAATTTTCGAAACTCCCGTGGGATTCTATGTGTTCGGGAGCAAGATTTGTCAGCACGGCTGTTTTAAAGTCAATAAACTTATGCCTGTGCTGTTTTATTCCTTCTGAAGTTGTTTCAATTAAAACGTGAGAACACCCTTCTCTCAAGGCCCTTTTTAAAAACTTCTGCAAGTTCAGTCTTCCGGGCATTGTCATTTTCAAATCATTGCTCCATTTTTTATCTCCAATTCTGAAATTGACAGAAGAGATAGAAGCAGTCTTTATCCCCGCTCTTCTTAAAATAGCAGAACTCAATTCAATAACGGTAGATTTTCCGTTTGTTCCCGTAACGCCAATCACAGACATTTTTCTTGAAGGAAATCCGTAGATCAAAGCCCCCAAGAAAGAAAAGAAAAAATGATAAGAGCTAATTAAAAAACCGGGAGTGATTTTCTTTGCAATATTTTTAACTTCAAAAAAAAGTTTACTCATTTTCCGGCTAATTTTAAGGCTTCTTTTACTCTGTCTTCGGTTTTTTCTATTCCCTTTGGAACTTTCTTTAAAAGCTCTTTAGCGTCTTTTTGGGAAAAGCCCAAAGAAGACAAAGCAACCACTGCTTCGTCTGAAGAATCCCCTTTCTCTTTTTTCATTTCTTTAATTTTCCCCGTTAATTCCAAAAGTATCTTTTGCATTCTCTTTTTCCCAATCCCCTTCACTTTTAAATAAAAGTCTCCCTTTTCTATTTCGCTTTTAAGGTTTTCTAAAGAACCGTAAGAAGACAGATAAAGAGAGCTTTTCGGCCCCACGCCCGAAATATCATTAAGAACTTTAAAGAGTTCTCTTTCTTCCTTTTTTAAAAATCCGTAAAGGTCCATTTTATCTTCTTTAAGGTGTAAAAAAGTATGCACTTCAGCCGTTTTTCCTTCCTGGAAAGAATCCAAAACTTTCTGAGAGCAAAAAACTTTAAACCCAATGCCTTGATTTTCCAAGGTTAGGGATTTA
Source organism: uncultured Candidatus Saccharibacteria bacterium (assembly GCA_964495335.1). Classification (GTDB taxonomy): domain Bacteria; phylum Patescibacteriota; class Minisyncoccia; order Minisyncoccales; family CAZBVF01; genus CAZBVF01. The sequence goes on along the minus strand of CAZBVF010000028.1, from coordinate 6,833 downwards.
TCATCTTTGTATAGGACCATTCCTTTTAAATAGTTAATCATTGGATATATTATACCAATTTAAGGACCGATTAGAAAATGAAAGACAAAAAGAAAACAAAATTTAATCTTAAATCCCTTTTTTCTCCTACGGGAGATCAACCGAAAGCAATCAAAAATCTTTCCGAAAACCTAAACACGGGGATAGAAGATCAAATTCTCATGGGTGTTACGGGAAGCGGGAAAACAATGACTATGGCCTCGGTAATTGAAAAAACCGGAAGGCCCGCTCTTGTTATTAGCCCGAACAAAACTCTTTGCGCTCAACTATATCAGGAATTCAAAGAATTTTTCCCTACCTCAGCCGTCCATTATTTCGTAAGCTATTACGACTACTACCAGCCCGAAGCCTACATCCCCCACACGGACACTTATATAGAAAAGGACGCCAAGATAAACCAGGAAATAGATAAATTAAGGCATGCTGCCGTTCAAGACCTGCTAAGAAGGGAAGATGTTATTATAACAGCTTCCGTTTCCTGCATTTACAATCTGGGCTCTCCCGAGATATACAACAAAGCCTCTCTTGAGCTTAAAAAAGGAAGAGAAATAGAAAGAGAAAAGCTTTTTCTTCATTTAATCAACCTCCAGTATCAGAGGAATGACTCCGAATTAACACCCGGATCTTTCAGAGCAAGGGGAGAAATTGTAGACATTTTTCCTTCTTCCGGAGAGGAAATTATCAGGATAGAAATCCCAAAAAAAAGAATAGAGAAAATAACAGTTTCAAAAAATGAATCTTCAAAAAAAGAGGAAAGAGAAAAATACATTTTTTTCCCTGCTCATTTTTGGACTTCCCCTCAAGAAAACATCAATTTGGCATTGGAAAATATAAGGGGAGAGCTTCAGGAAAGATTAAAAGAGCTGAAAAGAAAAGGGAAGAGTCTTGAGGCCCAACGGTTAAGAGAAAAAACGAACCACGACATTGAAATGATTGAACAAACGGGTTCTTGCCACGGGATAGAAAACTATTCAAGACATTTAGAATTTAGAAGCCCAAACGATCCGCCCTTTACTCTTCTTGACTATTTTCATTTCGCAAAAGAAAAGAAAGGTTATCCTGAGAATATCACCTTCATAGACGAATCACACATAACGGTTCCTCAGTTAAGAGCAATGTACAATACCGATAAAGCACGAAAGAAAATTTTAATAGAGCACGGATTCCGCCTTCCTTCCGCCCTTGATAACAGGCCTCTTAATTTTGATGAGTTTAGAGAGAGAACAAACCAATCAATATTTGTTTCAGCAACACCGGGAGATTTTGAAAAACAAAAAATAAAGGGAAAAGATGCCTTTGTTGAACAGATAATAAGACCAACCGGACTTTTAGAGCCAGAAATTGAGATAAGGCCGACAAAAAACCAAGTCAAAGACCTGTTAAGGGAAATAAAAGAAAAAACTCTTAAAAATCAAAGAACCCTTGTTGTCACCCTCACCAAAAGAATGGCCGAAGAGCTTTCAGAATATCTTTCCGAAAAAGGAATAAAAGTGCAATATTTACATTCTGAAATAAAAACAATGGAAAGACCAAAAATTCTCAAGAATTTAAGAGAGGGAGAATATGACGCCATTGTAGGAATTAATCTTTTAAGGGAAGGACTGGATCTGCCGGAAGTTTCTTTGGTTGCCATTTTAGACGCAGACAAAGAAGGTTTTTTGAGAAACGAAACCACTCTTACTCAAACAATCGGAAGGGCAGCAAGAAATATAGAAGGCAAAGCCATTCTTTATGCAGACAAAAAGACAGAATCAATTAAAAAAACAATTTCCGAGATTAAAAGAAGGAGAAAAATACAAAAAGAATATAATAAAAAAAATAATATCAACCCAACTCCCATAACAAAAGAAATAAGAAACTGGTCTTTCTCAAAAAAAGAAGAAGTTGTATTAACTGAATTTTGGGCCCTTCAAGACAAAAAACTTCTTGAAAAAGAGATGAAAGAGGCTGCAAAAAATCTTAACTTTGAAAGAGCCGCTGAGATCAGAGATTTAATAAAAAAGTTGAAAAAAAATTAAAACAATGCTAACATTATCGTAATATGCCAATAATTAAATCAGCCAAAAAATCATTAAGACAGAGCAAAAAGAGAGCTCTAAATAACTTAAAGAAAAAAAGAGAAATGAAAGATCTTTTAAAAAAGATTCAGACTTTAATTTCAGAAGATAAAATAGAAGAAGCTAAAAAAGTTATTCCTCAATTACAAAAAACTTTGGACAAAGCCGTGAAAACAAATCTGATCAAAAAAAACACAGCATCAAGGAAAAAATCCAGAGTGGTGAAAGCATTAAATAAAGTTAAGTCTAAGTAACAAAAAAGCCCCCTAAAAAAGAGCATTAAACTGCTCTTTTTTTATTGGGAGAATTTATATTGAAGATATCAAAAAATCAAGAGATGCTTCGGATTCTATTTTTCCCGTTTTAATATTAAGATCTGTTTGAAAAATTTTCCTGTATATTTTTTTTAAGTCTTCCTTGGTAAATTTTTTGGAAAGATCTAAGGACTTTTTAAAAACAAAGGGATGAAGACCGCTCTCTTTCACAGACTGGGTATAGTTATTATTTCTTTCTACCATATCCTTAACACTAATTATGTTTCTAAACTGATAATTTATCATTGAAAGGAGATAATAAGGGGAATCACCCTTTTTTAAATGCTTATGAATTAAATTCAGAGCCAGTTTCTTGTCGCTCAAAGCAATAGCGTCAATTGTTTTGAAAATAAAAGCTTCTGTTTTGGATTCAACCATATTTTTGACATCATCAATCTCAATCGTTCCTTTTTTGAAGCTAACCAGCTTTTCTATTTCATTAGACATTCTCCAGAGATCACTGCCAACAGAGCCAATGATTTCGTTTAAAGCTTCATCTGTTATTTTTAAATTATTAAAATTTGTTCTCACCCATTCACCTAACTCCTTTTCTTTCAAAAAATCATACTCTTCAATTTTCCCCTCTCTTTTAAAAAACTTAAAAAAAGATTCGCCTTTCAAGAGCTTCCTTTCTTCATAAAAAATTATATTGCCATTTTTTAAAAATTTCTTGTAGTTTTTTAAAAACTTCTCGCAAAATTGTTGGTCAGAGAAAAAATTTTTCAAGACAAAAAGTTTTTCTTTTTCAAAAATAGATCTTTGCTGAAATTCATCTAAAAAATTTTCAAAAGAAAAATTACTTTCTTTTTCTTTGTCAATTAATTTTAAAGAAAGGCCATTTCCAGATGACTTTTTAAAGTTTTCAAGGGCTTTTTCCAATCTTTTGTGAAGCCTATATGTGTCTTGGCCAAAAAATAATAAAAGCATTTTATTCTAACTTCTGACATTTCGGACAAAAACAGGAAGACCTGCTTCCTATCTTAATCCTTTTAATAATAGAACCACATCTGAAGCATTTCTTTCCTTCTCTTCTGTAAACTTTTCTCATCGGATCAAAGTTTCCTTTCTCTCCCGAGATTCTTCTATAGTCTGAAATAGATTCTCCTTTGAGTTTTACCGCCAGATTTAAGACTTTAACAAGAGAATCATAGATTCTTTCCATTTCTTTTTCTTTCAAGTCGGGAACCTTTTTTAAAGGATGGACTTTCGCCATCCATAAAGCTTCATCGGAATAAATATTTCCTATGCCAGCAATCACCGTTTGATCCATGAGGACTTGCTTTATCTTCCCTTTTTTCCCTTTTAGGGCTTCTTTAAATTTTTCAAAATTAAAGTTTTTTTCAAGAGGTTCCGGCCCGAGCTCTTCCATTTTACCAGAATTCAAAAAGTCATCGTTATCCCAAAGTTCAACCTTGGCAAACTTCCGAAGATCAGACAAACTTAACATTCTACCATCATCCAAAAAGAAGATAAGATGGATAAATTTGTTCATGGGATCGTCCAAAAAAGTACCTTTTTTTTCAGGAACCCATTGATTGCCGGACTTTTTCCATTTTCCCAAAAGAAGATGTCCTGTTAGTTTTTGGTGAAGAAGCAATGTCTTTTTCTCGCTCAAAATAAAAAGAATATTTTTCCCTCTTCTTTCTATGTTTTCAATTTCTTTTCCTTTAATTTTTTTTTCAAAAGTATTAAAACTTTCGGGTTTTTTAACTATTTTCTTTGTGTCAGACCAAATGCCCTCGATCTTTCGACCGAGGACTTCTTTTCTTAGGTCACGAACTATAGTCTCAACTTCAGGAAGTTCGGGCATAAATTATATTTTAGAAATTAAGATTTTAAGATAGATTTCACTTTCTCGGTAATTTCTCCGGGCGTGAAGTGGGCTTTAATCATATAGTCAACTGCTCCCATTTTCAAACCCTTTTCCACTTCTTCTCTCTGCCCTAAGTTAGAAAGAATAATAACGGGGATGGAAGAAACAGCAGAATCATCTTTTATTCTTGAGAGAACTTCGAACCCATCTATTCCGGGAAGAATTAAATCTAAAAGAATTATGTCCGGAGATTCTTTTTTAGCTTTTTCTATCCCTTCTTCTCCATCTCCTGCTCCAACAGTCTCATACCCCTCTTCTTTAAGTTTCTTTGTAATGAGCTCCCTCAGAAATTTATCATCTTCAACTATTAGTATTTTTTTTGCCATAATATAGATATGGATTAATGCGAATCTCTATAGATTAATTCCGTTCGGCTTAATCAATTAGATCCGCCTTAATCAACAGTTTATTTTATTTTCCTATTTGATTAATAACTTTATCAATTACTTCCTGGGGGTCAAACTCTGTTTTTATGAGCCAATCTTTAGCGCCTAATCTTTTTGCCCGATCCAACTCAACAGGCTGTCCTGAATTGGAGACAACTACAATAGGAACTCTTTTGAGGTCAGGATCTTTTTGCATTTCTTCCATAACTTCCAATCCTCCCATTTTTGGCATAACAATATCTAAAAGCACCAAGTCGGGCTTTTCTTCCTGCATCATTTTAACTCCCTCTTCTCCATTCTTTGCAACCGAAACATCATACCCTTCTTCTATTAATTTCTTCTGAAGAAGGTCGATTATAATTTGCTCATCTTCTACTAATAAAATTTTCTTCGGCATAAATTTCTCTTTATTATATTTTAAACCTTTAAAGGAAATTATTCAAATGAAATTAATTATTTTTCGCAAAAGGAATAGTAATGTAAAAAGTAGTTCCTTTCCCTGACTCTGACTCAAACCATATTTTACCATCATGAGCTTCAATAATATTCTTAGTGATATAAAGTCCCAAGCCCGTACCTGTTGTGTTTTCTCTCACGGCATTGTCTGCCCTAAAAAATTTACTGAAAACTCTTTTCTGCTGATCTTCTGGTATCCCAATCCCGCTATCTTTAATTTCAATCTTCATGTTCCCTTTTTCTTTTGACAAGACAACATCTACTTTTCCTCCCGATAGAGTGTAAGAAACAGCATTGTTAACAATATTATATATGGCCATTCTTACTTTTTCAATGTCAACTTTAATTTTCGGTAATTTCTGTTTTGGTTTTTTAAACTTTATCTTCACATTCTCTTTGTCTGCTTTCTCTTTGAGAGAAGAGATAACAAATTCAACTAAAGGCTGGACTTCCGTTAAATTCTGTTTGTAAAGATATCTTCCTTCTTCAATCCTGGTTACATTTAAAAGATCATTTATCAAAGTTATCATCCTTTCGTTTGATTTATATGTTTTTTCTATATACTCTTTTTGATCAGGATTAACTTTACCCAAATCTCCGTCCAATAGCATCCTTAATGTCCACTTAATTGCCGAGAGAGGGGTTCTCAGTTGATGAGCTGCAAGAGAAACAAATTCTGTTTTTAGTTTTTCCACAACTTTTTCTCTGCTGACATCATGCAAAATCACCAAGTTCCCTATGTTTTCTTTTCCTTCCTTAAGGGGAATAGTAGAAATCTCAAAGAAAAGACTTTCTTTCAACTTTAATTCTTCTCTGTATATCTTTTTAATTTTTGACTTCTCGTCTTCTTTAATTGTTTCGATAACTGGTTTTAACGCTGATTGTTTCAACAGATCAGAAATTCTTTTTCCTATAATTTCATCTGATTCTATCCCAAAATATTTTTTTGCTTGAGAGTTGATGAGAGAAAGCCTTTTTTGAAAATCAAAGAGCAGGAGACCATCAGAGAAATTAGTAATAATCGCCATCGTTTTATTTTTCTCTTCTTCGGTCTGTTTTCTTGCTTTCTCAACATCTTCAAGAACATTCATTAAAGCAACTCTTGATTCTCTCAACTCTTCTGTCCTTTTTTCAAGATCTTTCGTTCTTTTCTTTACTTCTTCCTCTAAATTGGTTCTTAACTTTTCAAACTCGGTAATATCAGAAAGAGAAATAAAGTAACCAAGAAAATTGCCTTCTTCATCTTTTCTGGGAGAAAGAGACATATTAACAGGAATCTCTCGACTATCTTTGGTAAAAAGAATCATTTTTTGGCTAAATCCGGCGCTTTCCTTATCTAATTTTCCCCTAAAAAGACTTCCTAGGGTTTTTTCTTTTTTAAAAAGTTTTTCTATTCTTTCCCCTATCACTTCTATCTCCTCATAGCCAGTAAGGTCGCAAAAGGCCTTATTAACGCTAAGAATAATATTTAAGGGGTTGAGAGCACAAACAGCCAAAGGCAAAAAAGTGGTAAATTCTTCAATATACCTTTCTAAGTCATTTAAATCTTCTTGGGCTCTGGCAAAAAGTATTTCTTTTCTTTCCTCTTCCGATCTAGTTTCTTCTTTATTTTTTTTGTTTGGAAATTTTACCATGTTAATTCAAAGAGATGATAATCTAACTTTCCTGTTTCGGATACTTTCAATTTTAGATTTTCGGGAGGCATCAC
>CAZBVF010000027.1:0-13208 GCA_964495335.1 uncultured Candidatus Saccharibacteria bacterium | reverse complement strand
ACCAAAGAGTTCGAGGAAATATCCGTAGAGTTAACTTCTCTTTTAATCTACGAAGCAACGAGAGATTTACCCTTGGAAACAAAAGAAATATCTTGTTGGAGCGGGAAGGTAAGGCTTGATTTTATTGCCGGAAAAAAATTTACCATAATTCCAATCTTAAGGGCAGGATTAGGAATGATCGAGGGAGTCAAAAGAATAGTACCGGTTGCAAAAACAGGATACATAGGAATATACCGAAGCCACGAAAATTTTGAAGCTATTCAATATTATCAAAAGATGCCTAACAGTATGGAAAAAAGAATAGCCTTTATTCTGGATCCTATGCTTGCAACGGGAAACACTATGGTGAAAGCAATTGATATAGTAAAAGAAAAAAACTGCAAGGACATAAGAGTAATATCTTTTGTGGTAGCTTCCGAAGGATTAAACCAAATAAAAGAAAGGCATCCGGATATTAAAATATTCTTTGCTGCTAAAGATGAGAAGTTAAACGGCAACAAATATATTATTCCCGGACTCGGAGATGCCGGAGACAGAATGTTTGGAGTAAAATGACTAACGGATGAACAAACAGAGAAACTATTTTTTGAGTAGTTGTTTGTATTTTAAAAAAGGATCTGTTTAGCAGATCAGAAGGAGAGAAAAAATGAAACGTTTACCGATATGGCAAGAATGTATTCTAGGAATTCAAATGATGTTCGTTGCTTTTGGTGCTCTTGTTTTAGTACCTATCTTAGTAGGACTTGATATTTCTGTTGCTTTGTTTACGGCTGGAGTAGGAACTTTAATTTTCCAATATATTACAAAATGGAAAATCCCTATCTTTTTGGCCTCAAGCTTTGCCTATATAGCTCCAATAATAGCTGCAACAGAAATATATGGAATGAACGGAATGCTTTGTGGGTTGGCTGCGGCCGGAATAGGCAAAATTGGTTTTGGCCTTTTAATCAAGAAATTCGGTGTTGAAAAAATAAAGCAATTCCTTCCTCCCGTAATTGTAGGACCAATGATAATAATAATAGGATTGAGCTTAGCGCCGGTGGCTATTGATAGCATGATGGAAAATGTCCCCATAGCAATAGTTTCTTTATTGGCAACTATAGGAGCTCTTTTTTGGCTCAGAGGAATTCTAAAGCTTATTCCTATAATTATCGGAATTACAGCAGGATATATTGCTTCTCTTACAATAGGAATAGTTGATTTTACGCCAATAATGGAAGCTTCCTGGATTCAAATTCCTCAATTTGCCTTCCCAACCTTTTCTTTAGGGGCAATACTTTTCATGGTACCAGTTTCAATTGCTCCTGCCTTGGAACACTTCGGTGACATATTCGCCATTCAAGAAATCTGCAATAAAAACTTTGTCAAAGACCCTGGGCTTCACAGAACTTTTATCGGTGACGGAGTTGCAACCTCTTTTGCAGCTTTATTCGGAGGGCCTCCAAACACAACTTATTCTGAAGTTTCAGGCGCCGTGGCTCTGCTTAAAGCAACCGAACCCAGATTAATGATTTATGCTGCTATTACTGCAATAATGCTTTCTTTTGTCGGAAAACTAGGAGCTTTGCTCCGTACAATCCCCGTTCCGATATTAGGAGGAATTGAAATAATCTTGTTCGGCATGATAGCTAATATAGGAATCAGGCATTTGGTTAAAAATAAAGTCAATATGATGCTAACAAGAAACACAGTAATAGCATCCACAATGCTTGTTATTGGAATCGGAGGGGCAGTTCTAAAAATAGGAGAAATTGAATTTGCAGGAATCGGACTTGCTGGAATCGTAGGTATTCTCTTGAATATCATCTTACCCAAAGAAAAGTTAGAATTGATAACAGAAAAAGAAGAATCCAAAGAAAAACCCGCATTAGCCGGAGCAGAGGAAAATTAACATTAATAAAAAAAGAAGCCAGACAAACTGGCTTCTTTAAAGTTTCAAGAAAATTTATCCTTGTTATTATTGTCCTGATTTTTTATTTTTATCATAAGAAAAAGCAAAGAAACAATAGAGAAAGAGCCTAACAAACAAATAAAATTTCTGAACAATTCCTGTCCCTCCATTTAATATACCTCCTTTAAAAGAACTATTTGTTCCATTAAATCAGTTTTTACAGCAAAAAACAATAAAAAACCGCGGAGAGTTTCTCCGCGGGAAAACAATTTTTTTTTAAGGCTGGAAAATCGTTTCGGGCATAATCACAACTTCTTGAACTTCTTCAAATTGAAGAGCAGTTTTTTCTATTTGACTTCTCAAAATACTAACCCTACAAGATCCACCCGTAGTTTCATTGGCAGGATCTTCAAAGGTCAAAACAAGAATTCCATCTTCTATTCCCACACTCTCCAAAGCAAAATCATTCAAAGGAAATTCCGTGGTAACTCCTTGCTCTGCTTTTTCTTCGGGAACTTGTCCTTGGATTAAAAGCTGAATGGTGTTCTCAATTATATTCTCCCTTGGCAAGGTAACGCTTACAGGGACTAATCCTTCGTCACTGCAAAGAATATTCCCATCCTCATCCTTATCGAGTTCCGGATTGTAATAGTAAAGATTAACATTTTGCATTCCAGAATCTGATTCTTCTTCTAGTCTCTTGATGCTAATCACTTCAACAACACCGTTTAGTCTATTTCCTTCAATTTCAACTCTGTCTCCAGCTTCAAAAATTTCAGAGCAATCTTTTTCAGTTTCCCCGTAAAAACAAAGAGAATAATCCTTAAAATTAAGCTCAACGCTTAAGGCAGGAGATCCCGGTTTCTCGTAAACAAAAAACCAATCATCTTCTTCTAAGGTTAAATTACCTCGTTCTGAAAAATTAATTTCAGGGATTTCCGCTAACTCTTCTCTTGAAAAGAGATAGAAAGCACTCACAACAATTAAAACAAGAATTAAAAAATAGATTAATTTACTTGACATAATTTTTAGAAAATTTGGTTAGACCTTTCTTATTGTAATGAAACAATGTTCAAAATATATTATTCTTTACCGAAAATCTTTCTCAATTCAAATTTTGTTTTTTCTAAAGTTTCTTTTCTTTCTCTTGGAAGACTTTTTCCTGCTCTGTTTATGTAAAAATTAAGCATGGACATTGCAGACTGGAAAGGATTTGTTTTTCTTCTCTTGCTTTTTTCTGCCGATCTTTTAAGAGATTTTGCAATTTTCTTGGGATCCCTAAAAGTAAAAACTCCTTTTTCCAAGTCCAAAGCATCACTTTCCTTGATTAATTCTCCGGACCAATTTTTTTTATTCTTCTTCACTCTCTTCAATGTTTACTTCTCTTTTAATTTCTTCAAATTCATTTTCAACTTCTTTCAGTCTTTCTTTAGCCGTTTTAATAAGGGAAACTGCTTCTTTTACCTTCTTCAAGCCTTCTTCAACGTCAATATCTCTTTGATCTTCAAACCATTTGGTTATTTCAGAAAGTCTTTTTAAGTTATCGCTTAAATTTTTGCTATTTTTTTCTTTCATTTTTTAAAATGTTTTTTATCTTAGAAACAATTTTTCCATCAAAAACAAAAACATCCAATTCCTCCCCTATTTTAGCGTCTTTTATGCTTCTGATCAACCTCTCTTTATTTTTAACAATACTATATCCCATTTTAAGCTGTGTCTTTGGATTTCTAAGATAAATTATTTTTTCCGAATGATTTAATGATTGATTTAAAGAGGAAATTGAAGAATTAAAATTAAAAACAATCTTTCCCCAGGACTCTTTCAGGTTCTTTTTCTCATTATACAAAATATTTTTAAATCCTTGAAAGGAAATTGCCAGAGCAGTTTCAATCTCTCTGTATTTTTCAAATATTAAATCCTTAACTTTCTTAATTGCTTCTGCAGAATTTTCCAATAAGTTTTGAGATTTTTCAAGACAACTTTCATAAGAATTGAGAATATCTTCCTGATGATTTTTTAAAGAAACAGCTGCTTCTTCCCATGATCTGTTAATAATATTTGCTGCGGCTGTGGGAGTTGAAACCGAAATATCTGATGCTAAAGCCATTAAGGGAACATCTTTATGATGACCAATACCGCTGATAACCGGAACAGGGAAATCGGATATCTCTCTTACTAAAAGTTCATTGTTGAAAGCCATCATTGATTCCAAAGATCCTCCTCCCCTTATTATTACCATTAAGTCTATATCCCTTTCTTTAAAAGTTTTGACAGAAGCTAAAAGCTCTTTTGCAGCTTCTTGCCCCTCAACTCGACAATCAATCATTTCAACCTTAAAACCAAATTTACTTAAATTATTTGAAAAATCGGCAATAACTGCTCCTTTAAGAGAAGTTATTATTCCAATTTTTTGAGGCAAAAAGGGAATTTCTCTTTTCCTTTCTTCTTCAAAGATTCCTTCTTCTGATAATTTCTTCTTAAGCCTTTCGTATTCTTTCTTTAAAAGGCCTTCTCCTGCATATTCAATGACTTCGGCTATAAAAGAGAGCCTCCCTGTTGGTGAGTAAACCTGAGGTTTTCCCGAAACAATAACCTTAAATCCTTCTTTTATTTTTACTCCATAAAAGAAATAATTATATTTCCAGATTATACACTTGATAACACTTCCGTCTTCTTCGTCTTTCAATGAAAAATAAACATGGCCTTTAGCGCTTATCTGAACTTCGCTCACCTCCCCTGAGATTTTCGCCCTAAAACCCTTCAACCCTTCATTGAGAATTTTAATATAATCTGAAACGGAAAATATTTTTTCTTCTTGATTATCTTCTTTCTTCATAAAATTATTTTCTAATTGCAAAGTCGCAAATATCCTTAAAGTCACAATAACGACATTGCCAGCCCGGAGTAGGCTCAAAATTGCTTCTTTTTATTTCTTTTATTTCTTTTTTTACTTCTTCTTTTATTTTTTCTTTATCTTCTTGAGACCCCAGAAAAGAAAATTTCTTGTTTTCTTTCAAATACTGATATTTTAATTCTTTCACTTGCAAGCCGAGCACTTCTTCAGCTGCTATTTGGTAGATGAGAAGTTGCTTTTTTTCTTCGAGCTTGAGTTTTTCTTTTATGTTCCCCGTCTTGTAGTCTATAATCGTACTCTCTTCTTTCTCCCCGTCAATACGATCTATCCTCCCGCGAAGATTCTCTCCTCCTATTTTAAAACTAAAAGGGACTTCCAAGGCAGGATTTCCTCTTATTTTTAAAATTTGGGGAGGATTTTTCTTGAATTCTTTATAAAGATCTTTTATCGTTTCTTCTCCTTTCTTTCTGTATTCTTCTTTTTGTCTTTTGCTTTCGTACCATTCATCAACCCAATTTTCTTTGTAAAGTTTTTTGAAGTAATCAAAGCTAGGCAAAGATTTTTCTTCAGTAAATTTTCTGAGAAAAGAATGCAAAGTGTTATGCATTGTTTTACCAAAGGAGAAAACAGCCTTCCCTCTTACGGGGACATTCAGAATAAAAGCAAATTTGTATTGCAGGGGACATTTTTGAAAAGCAGCAAGCTGGGAAAAAGAAAAATACTTGGGAAGAATATGCTTTTTTGATATTTGCCTCTTCCCTTTCTTTTCCGGCTTTTTTCTTTTCTTCACTTCCCTTGAATTATATCCCATTTCCAAAAGAAATCGAGAGAGCTTCTTTTTTCTGGAACCCCCATAATCTTCAGCTGAAGTGAAATAAAGATTATTTTTGGCTCTGGTTATAGCAACATAACAAATCCTCCTTTCTTCTTGCAAATGAGCATCTCCTTTGGGCTTTAGATCCTTTATCATTTCTTCGGGAAGTTCTATAGGATCTCTTCTTTCTACAACAGGGAACCTTCTGTCAACCATATTTATCAGAAAAACATACTTGAACTCCAAACCCTTTGCTCCATGGATAGTCATTATTTTAATTGTTTCCGGATCTCTCTCAAAATCAAAACTCAAGCTCCCCTCTTCTCCTGAATCCATTTCCAAATTTATCTCTTTCACAAAGTCATTCAAAGTGGAATTTCTGTTTGAATTTTCAAAAGCCTCTACTCTCTTGTAAAACTGATTCACCGTGTCAATCTCCTTTTCTTCGCCTTTTTGAGCTAAATATTTTAAATATCCGGAGTCTTCTAAAAAAGACACTACCATTTCTGAAACAAGTTTTTCTCTGGAGAAATCTCTGTGTTTTTTTATCATCTTAAGGATAAATTCCAATTTCTTTTTTGTTTTTTGGGAAACTTCAAGCAAAGAAATATGTTCTTTTATTATTTTATATAAAGGTTCTGCCTTATACTTGCTGAAATGATTTATTTTCACCAAGTCTTCAGAAGAAATTCCCAAAAAAGGCATACTCAAAACCCGGAATAAAGAAGTGCTGTCGTAATGGTCTTCCAGAACCCTAAAATAAGAAATAATATCCATAACAACAGAATTAGTATAAAGTCCTTTTGAAGCTAAAAAGTGATAAGGAAGTCCTGCTCTATCCAAAGCCCTTACGAAAACATCCGCCTCGCTATTTGATCTCACTAAAATAGCAAAATCACTATATTGAGCGTTTTTATCCTTATTATATGTTCTTATTATCTCATTAACCGTTTCTGTTGCTTCTTGCTGAACGTTTTCAGTGTGAATATGTCTTATAATTCCTTTACCTTTTTTGTTTGAAAAAAGTTTTTTGCTTATCTTGTTTACATATTCAAGCCTGTCGGGATTATTTGCTTTGATAAATTCATGCCCCAAATCCAAAATATTCTGATAGGATCTGTAGTTTTTAACAAGAAAAACCTGTTTGGCTTTGGGGAAATCTTTCTTGAACTGAAAAATATTAGAAAAAGAAGCTCCTCTCCACCGATATATTGCTTGATCATCATCAGCGGTAACAGTAAGGTTTTTTCTTGGATTTGAAAGAGTTTTCACAAGCTCATACTGGGCAAAATTAGTATCCTGAAATTCGTCAACCAAAATATACTTAAACTTCTTTCTGTATTCTTCTAAAATGCGGGGTCTTTCTTTGAATAACTTCAGACAGTAATTTATTAAATCACCGAAATCCAGAAATCCGTTCTCCAAAAGAAGGTCTTGATAAGTCTTATAAGCTTGGGCTACCTCTATTAACCTTTCTTTTTCCTGTCTTTCTTTATTTTTTGTTTTTTTGGCATATTCCAAATATTCTTCGGGATAAATATTTTGATCTTTGCAAAGAGAAAAATGAGAAATTAATGATTTCACAAATTTAGTCGGGTTTCCCAAATTTTTGTAATAATTCAATTTAAATTTATCAAAATTCCGGTAAACGAAAATCCAACTCGTGGTCTGATCAAGAATTTTAAAGTCAGCAGGCAATCCTATATCCAAAGAATAGTCCCTTAAAACTTTTTCGCAAAAAGAGTGAAACGTTGATATCCATAAATCAAGATAACCATAAGGAAGAAGCCTATCTACTCTTTCTTCCATTTCCTCGGCTGCTTTTTCTGTGAAAGTGACAGCTAAAATTTCTTCGGGCTTGGCTAATCTTTGACTTATTAAATAGACAATTCTTTGAGTAATAACAGTTGTTTTTCCCGTTCCCGCTCCAGCCACTATTAAAAGAGGCCCTTTCCCGTGAGTAACGGCCTCTTTTTGTTCTTTGTTTAATTTTCTCAGATCAAGCTTCATTTTCTTAATTATATTACAAAAGCAGGAAAATAAAAAATCTGCCGACATTTAACAGCAGATCTGTTTCTTCTTTTAAAATAATTAAACGCCGGCCTTTATTTCAATCACATCTCCATCTTGAACAACATAATCCTTGCCTTCCGTCCTCACAAGTCCTCTTTCTCTTGCCTTAACATATCCTCCCGAATCAATTAAATCCTTCCAATTGATAACATCCGCTTTTATAAAATAATCTTCGAAATCACCATGAATTACTCCTCCTGCCTGAGGCGCTTTTTTACCCTTCTTTAAAACCCATCCTCTGGTTTCATCAGATCCTGTGGTGAAAAAAGTAATCAAACCCAAAAGATTATAACATTTTTTAATTAAGGTATCTAAAGCCGACTCTTCCGGCAAACCGAGAGAAACTCTTTCTTTTTTCTCAAAATCAGAAGCCTCAAATTCAGTTAATATGTCTATGATCAAAAAAGGCCAATTATTTTTTTTAAAAGTTGCCTTTACGCTCTCGGGAACTTCATTTTCCGATCCATTTAATAAAAACAATCTTTTTTTCATCGTTAGAAGCTGGTAACTATTTAATATCTTTCTTTCTTCTTTTTCCCAATCCAACTCGGATAAAATTTCCCCTTTCATTAAATATTCCTTTGACTTGTTTAAGACTTTAAATTCTTTTTCAATCCTTTTATCCCCACTTCTTAGCTCCCTTTCTAAAGATTGAATTCTTTTTTCCACCGTTTCCAAATCCTTTAAAGCCATTTCAAGATCCAAGGTTTCCTTGTCTTCAAAAATATCTATTACTGAGCTTGTATTAACAATCTTTTCGTTTTTAAAACATCTTAAAACATACAAAACAGCATCAACTTCTCTAATGTTGGCTAAAAATTTATTCCCTAATCCTTCTCCTTTGTTTGCCCCCTTAACCAATCCTGCTATATCTACAAATTCAATAGTTGTATAGATTTTTTTTGCTGAATTAGTTAATTCTGCTAGCAAATCTACTCTTTCGTCCAAAACAGCCACCACTCCGACATTGGGGTCAATTGTGCAAAAAGGATAATTAGCTTTATCTACTTCCTTTCTTGTTATTGTCTGGAATAGAGTTGATTTGCCCACATTAGGCAAACCGACAATTCCTATACTTAAAGGCATGGTTAATTATTTTTCTTCTTTGTTTTTTTAGTCTTCTTTACTTCTTCGTATTTTCCCCTATTTTTCCTTTTTTTCTTTCTGCCAAGCCTTTTTTTGTTTGCCCATCCTATTCCCATATTATTTTTTTTATTATCTTTTGACCTTTTTTACAATCTTAATCCCTTTCTTTTTCTTAATCAAATTTCAATAAGTTAAAAATGTAACTCCTTGCCTTTAATTGATCTTCAATGCTGTTCTCAAGTTCAATAGCAATAAGATTGGAGAAATATTTTCTGGGATAATTTTTTAAATAATCCAATTCAGATAAATCATCTATAAAATGTTTATCATAAACGGGAGTATGTTCTTTGTCTGATGAAAAATCTTTTTCGACTCCGGAAATATGATTGCACCCAATGGGATATTTTTCAATTAACTTTATATCATTTTCATATATTTCCTTTCTCATCGTTTTACTTCCTTCAAGATGAGAAAGATCAAGACAGATTCCGGCAAATTCTTTTATCTCCTCTTCTTTCAAAGGTAAGATAGTATTTTCTATATATATCATGTTTTTGTATTTGCTGTAGTCATAAGAAAAAGGATATTCTCGTTTGTTATGAATGTTGAAAGCTTCCACCTTATATTCTTTTACCAAATAATCCAATTCCCATAAATTCATATCCTCTCTTATGTGAACAAGTGGAATTATTTCAACTTCTGTGTTTTTTAATAATTCATAAAGCTCTTTTCTTTTTTCTTCTTTAACGGAGGTCAAAAAAAGAAAAACTTCTTTAAGTCTCAATTTTTTTACTTCTTCTATTTTGTTCTTCCAAAGAGATCCATTTATTGTAGTGATCGAAGGAAGAATTTTCCTAGTATCCCAAAAATTATTTTGATCCATCTTTTCTGCAAAGACTTGAAAACAATTCTCTTTGATTTTTTGTCATAGCTTCCATTGAAAAATTATCTTCAATAAATTTTTTAGCTTCTTTCACTACCTTTTCTCTCTTTTTTTTATTTTCCAATACATCAAAAACGGATTTTACAAAAGAAGATTGATTATTGTTTACAAAAAGGGTTTTTTCGGGATAAACGTCGGGGATGATTTGAGACTTCAAGGCAACAACGGGAGTTTTTGCCATCATTGCCTCTCCAACAACAAGTCCTTGAGTTTCGGTTTTGGAAGCAAAGACAAAAATATCAGCCCCTCCGTAAGATTTTTGCATTTTTTCTTTGGGAAGAGGTCCTGTAAAAATAACTCTTTTTGAAATTCCCAAATCCCGAGCCATTTTTTTAAATTCTCCTGCATCTCCGGGGCCGATAAGAAGCAAGAAAATGTTTTCGTCTTTTTCATTAATTTTTTTCATTATTCTCAAGAGATTGTCTATATTCTTTTCTTTGCAAATTCTACCAACACAAAGGAGAACTTTAGCGTTTGAAGGAATATTAAATTCTTCACAAAGCTGTTTTTTGCTAAAATATTTTTTTACCCTCTCTATTCCTGTGGGTATTGGATATATTGGTTTTGTAACACCGTAGCTTATTAATTTTTTCTCAATAATCCTACTCGGAGTAATAACAGCATCCATTTTATTAGCCAAATATTTAGATCTTCTCTTCATTAAATTGGCACCAATCTCTCCCCCATAAATTCTTCCATATTCTTCAACTAAAGTATGGTAAGTTAGAACTTTCGGCTTTTTCGACTGAAGCATATTTTTTTCAAAGGCATTGGAAGCCCAACTTAAAGTGTGAAGCCAAAAAATATCAGGATCAAAGTCATTAATAATCTTCTTGATGTGAAAATAAGCCGTAATCCCAAAAGTCCTTTCATCTTTCCCGATTAAAGAACCAAGGGTCTTTGAAAGATAAGAAGAAGGCACCGGACGATGTTCGGGTCTGTGTTTTTTCTTTTTATACCTCGGAGAGACCACAAGAACTTCGTCTCCTTTTTTTAATAAACCATCAACACTGGCATCTATTGAAACAGTTACGCCGTTTAATAGAGGATAAGTTAGGGAACAAATTAAAATTTTCATATTAAATTAGTATAACAAAAAATATTGATTTCAACGAATTTTCAAAGAAAAAGTCCTCTTTTTCGAGGACTTTTTAAAATTTCTAAAAATGGCGGTAGTTCAACATAAGATAAAAACCGATAAAAGATATACTCAAAAAAAACAAACTTTCTGTTTGAATGCCTCCATTTTTTAAGTATAAAATTCCTTTAAAAAGCAAAAACAGAGTAACGCTAAACAAAAACAACCATTCAAAAACTTTTCTAGATCTCATTCTTTTACCACCTCTCTTTTATTTTTAAACCTCCTATTTTTTTATATCATAAAAATTAAAAAAATCAAACGATAAATTAATTTTAATTTATTTCAAAAAATATTACACCATCAAATCTAGCATTATTTTTTTCTTTAAAATAATATTCAAAAAAATCTTCAGACACCACTTTTCCTTTGTCCGAGTTCGCATGAAATAATTTATTTTTTTCAAATAAAAATCCTTCGTGCCTTACATCTAACCCAATTTCCTCATCTCCTTTTTTTAAAAAAGCAATACCTACGGATTCGGGTAGTTTTTCAAAAAAATCTCTTGTAATATACTCGCTTGGTATATATCTGATCATTATTTCTCTCTGCCAATCAATATCTATTAACCGTTGACCGTTATTTTTTTTATTCAAAACAACTTTCTTTGTTTTAATTTTATCTCCTCCTACTTCTTGAGTAACATCTTTAAAGTAAGGGGAAACTTCATTGCGATCGGTTGTAAAATGAAGGCGGTTCTCAAAAGTTATTTCAGAATTAGGACGATAGTTTAAGTCACTCATCATTATTACTGCTTCTTCCACCGTTTGAGAATGAACTAAGGCCACATTGGTCAAAACAAAAACGGTACAGTCTGTAACGTCCAATCTAAAAATAGGATCTTTATCTCTTCCTGATTCTTCCCCCAAACAGCCCAACTGATAGGGGGTCCCGAGACGTAAAACAGAAAGAGCTTTCAATCTTTCGCCTTTATCAGTAAATCTCTCCTGAATTTCAGCTAAAACTAAATTAACTTTTCTTGAATTTAAGTTATATAATTTTTCTTGATTTTCGAGCCATTGCCATTTTGATTCAGTATCTTTTTCATCATTTTCTGCAGAATAATATTCTTCCTCTTCCGGACTTAAAAAAAATAAAGACCCCAATAAAAGGACAAAAATTATGATGATTATAATTTTAAAACTTTTCTTCATGTTGTTGAAAAGAAATCTTATCTCCTTTTTTTATTTCCAATTTTTCTGTTGTTCCCGAATTCAATTCCAAAACATACATTATTTCCCGAGAGGGTTTATGCCTCGGACAATTTTCTTTTAAACAAGGAGGCGCATTTTTTTCAATGCCAACTATTCTTTTTCCTTTGTCTATCCAAATAATATCTATGGGAAATCTCATATTTTTCATCCAAAAAGAGTAAATGCCTTCTTTTTGGTAAACAAAAAGCATTCCTTCCTCTTCGCCCAACTTTTCTCTATTCATTAACCCCATAGCTTTTTCTATTTTTGTACTGGCTATTTCAACATTGAAAGAGTTGCCATTAATAGAAATTATTTTTCTTTCTTTTTCTTGGGTCATAATAAAAAAAATAATCGGGATCAAAAAAACTAGGAACCACAAATACTTTTTATTAATTTTTAGTTTTTTATTTCCCAATTATTTTTCAAAAATTTTATTCTCTGCTGAAACTGAATTTAAAATAGGAACTCCTTTATACTCTTCAATGTCTAAAAGATGATGGTCATTGCTCACAATCAAGTCCGCTTTCCCTTTCCGAGCACAAGCTAAAAACTTGTTGTCTGCTGAATCTTCTTTTATTGCATTAACTTCAGGCATATTTTCAATCTTGTTTTCATTTTTAAAAACTATTTCGTTTAAAAACTCTCTGAATTTTTGATCTGCTTTAACGTTGCTTAAAATTTTTTCAGCTTCTCTTTTCATATCCTCACTCCAAATTATTGTTATCTTACCCTTCTCTGCTTCTTTTAAAATTTTAAAAGAAGCGCTCTGCTTGTTGTAATTGCCAGCAATCAATAAATTAGTATCTAAAACTATTTTCATTTGAAGGCTAATTATTTCACTAAAGGCAACTCCACAAAGAAACAAGATCCTTTCCCTTTACCTTCACTCTTTGCCCAGACCTTTCCTTTGTGGGATTCAATGATGTTGGAAGCAATGTACAAACCTATCCCTTTGCCAAGACCATGGGCTTTCTGGGCTTCCTTTCCCCTCTCAAACATCTTGGAAAAAAGGTTTTGGTATTGTTCTTTGGTCATTCCAATGCCTGTGTCTTTCACTTCGGTTAAAGCTTTGTTTCCTTTCTTCTTTATCCTGATTTGGACTCCTCCTTCCTTCGTGTACTTAACAGCATTGTCTGTGATGTTGTAGAAGGATTCTTTGAGTTTGTCTTTGTCTGCTTCAATGAATATTGTTTTTTCTGGTTTCTTGAATTTG
>CAZBVF010000026.1:0-11086 GCA_964495335.1 uncultured Candidatus Saccharibacteria bacterium | reverse complement strand
CCTGCAATGGCAGTTTTAGAATCTGTTTCAAGGCTTATACCGGGAGTTGTAGGAAAAAAAGAATTTTTAAAAGAAAGGATTACAAAAAAAGGAGGCTTTATTGAATGTCCTCAATACACAAGACCGGAAGTTTTTTTTCCTAAAAAAGGAGTAAAATGGAAAGTCCCAAAAATTTTAATTTCCGGAGACCATAAAAAGATTGAAGAATGGAAAAAAAAGAGACAGAAAACTATTGAAAAATAAAGATTTTCTGTTAGAATGAGAGGAGTTTTGGGTAGGTGGCGGAGTGGCCAAACGCAGCAGACTGTAAATCTGCCGGTCTCTGACCTACGGGGGTTCGAATCCCTCCCTGCCCACAGAGAAGCCAAGGTAGCTCAGCAGGCAGAGCATCCCCATGGTAAGGGGAAGGTCACGAGTTCGAATCTCGTCCTTGGCTCAGTTAAAATAATATTTTAAAAAATTATGGCAAAAAAGAAAAAACCACTAACAAAGCTTCGTTGTTCTGAATGTAAGAATATAAACTATCTCAAAAACAAACCCAAATTAATGGAGGGTAAGTTGGAATTAAAAAAGTTTTGCAAGGTTTGCAAAAAGCACACTTTACACAAAGAACTTAAAAAATAACAAGGCTATTTATTTTTGAAAATAAAGGGGTATAAGCTAATTGGCAAACTGCGAGTCTCCAAAACTCGACTTCCAGGTTCGAGTCCTGGTACCCCTGCTTTTTAAAAATTATAAAATAAGAATATGAAAAACAAAATAATAATATCTTTGGTTGGGTTGGCCTTAATTTTTGTTCTCTATCAATCCTTTAGCAAAGGAGATGATCTTCCTGATTTTGAAACTGCTATAGCTTCAAGAGGAAAAGTAGTAAAAGAAATATTGGAAAGCGGACAAGTAAAAAAAGGAGAGGAAATATCACTGGGATTCAATAGTACCGGGAAAATAGAATTAATTTATGTTGAGAAAGGAGATGAAGTTGAGAAGGGAAAGACTTTAGCTAAATTAAAAACGAGCGACTTGGAAATTCAACTTCAAGAAGCAGAGGCTGATTTGAAAGTGTACGAAGCTCAATTAGCAAAGCTAATATCGGGAGCAAGTCAAGAGGAAATTCAAAAGTATGAAACAGCTGTTTCAAACGCTCAAATTGCGCTGGATAATGCCGAACAGAATCTTGAAGATGTTGAAAAGAAAGCGGAAGACAGTTTATCCTCAGCTTATGAAGACGCTGTTAATGCAATGGAAACAGCTTATTTGAAAGCTTATAACGCTTCTAATTTTGTTAATTCTTTTCAAAGGGATTATTTTGCTGATAATACCCAGGAGGGGTTGTTTGTTAAAAGTGCTAAATCAATAATATCCGATTCCATTTTAAGCATGGAAGACTCTCTAGAAAAAGCAAAAGAAGAATTTATTGAAAATGATATAGATGATTCGTTGTCTGTTTTTGAAAGTAATCTTTCTGAAATTTATGATTTATTGGGTAGTATCCGCGAGATTGTTGAGCGCCCCGGTTATCGTAATGTTGTCTCAAGCACTGATAAAACTTCTCTTGATACTTATAAAAGTAATATTAATACTTCTTTAACTAATGTTGTCGATGCAAAGCAAAATATTTCTTCAACAAAAACTTCTAATCAGTACAATATTAATGCTGCTCAGGCAAGCGTTTTAAGCGCTCAAGGATCTCTTAAGTCAGCTCAAGATAATCTTTCTTTTATAACAGCTTCTCCAAACCAAGAAGATATTAGTCTTTATCAGGCTCAAGTAGAGAAAGCAAAATCAAGACTGGATTATCTCAAAGAAAAAATCAATGATTCTTATCTTACTTCTCCTTTAAAAGGAAAGATCTCAGAAGTTTCAAAAAAGATGGGAGAAACAGTCTCTGTTGGTTCAAGGGTAATAGAATTTCTTCCGGAATCTCCTTATCAGATAGAGGTTGATATATATGAAGAAGATGTTGTAAAAATGAATGTCGGTAATTCTGTTGAGATATCTTTCATTGCTTTTCCTGATGATGTTTTTGAGGGAGAAATTCTTTCAATAAGTCCTGTTGAAAAAATAATTGACAGAGTTGTTTATTATGAAACAAAGATTTCTTTTAAAGAGCCTCCCGAAGGAATCAGACCGGGAATGACTGCTGACTTGAACATAGAAGTAGATTCAAAAGAAAATGTTATTGTTGTTCCTGAAGGTGCAGTTTATAAAAAAGAGGGGAAAAATATGGTTAGGGTTTCAAAAGGAAATGATTTTGAAGAAAGAGAAGTTGAAGTTGGCATTGAAGGAAGCAACGGTTTAGTAGAGATTATCTCTGGCCTCTCGGAAGGAGAAAAGGTAAATTTTGAATAAAAATGAAATCCGTTGTTCAAATTGAAAACATATGGAAAATTTACAAGCTCGGAAAAGTTGAGCTTGTTGCTTTAAAAAATGTAACCCTTGATATAAACAAGGGTAATTTTGTGTCTATTATGGGAGCTTCTGGCTCCGGGAAATCTACTCTTTTAAATATAATCGGATGTTTGGATATTCCCACAAAAGGAAAAGTTTTTTTGAACGGAAAAGACATTGCTTCTCTTGATGAAAATCAGCTTGCTCAGCTTAGGGGGAAAACAATTGGTTTTATCTTTCAACAATTTAATCTTCTCTCACATCTTAATGCTTTAGAGAACGTTTCTCTTCCTATGGTTTTCCAAGGGAATGATGTTGAAAAAAGAAGAAAAAGAGCTAAAGAGTTACTAGTAAAGGTTGGATTGGGGGATAGAATACTTCATCAACCGTCCGAGCTCTCGGGAGGGGAAAGGCAGAGGGTGGCTATTGCGAGAGCTTTTGCGAATGATCCTGAAATGGTAATAGCTGATGAGCCGACAGGAAACCTTGATTCAGTAACAGGAAAAAAAATAATGAATTTGCTTGAAGAATTTCACAAAGAAGAAAATAAAACTATGATTGTTGTCACCCATGATCCTAAGATTGCTAACTATAGCGAAGAAATAATTAATATTAAAGATGGTGAAATTGTCCCTGAAGATGAAGAATCAAAAGAATTTCTTTGGACCAAATATGATAAATCAAATAAGTGAATATTTTAAAATTGCTTTAAGGAATTTAAAAACAAGGTCTCTACGAAGCTGGCTTACTATCTTCGGAATTTTGATAGGAGTTTTTTTAATTATCAGTTTACTTTCTTTGAGCGAAGGACTGAAAGATACTATCGGAAAGCAACTTCAGGCCTTGGGAGGAGAAATGATTATGGTTATGCCCGGTGATTCAGATGATTTAATGGGGATGATGTTGGGAGGAGGAAAACTGGAGAGACAAGATGTTGAAGCTATAAAGAAATCAAGGGGAGTTGGGGATATTCTTCCTTATTCGTATAGCGGAAGTGTGGCAAGATACAAAGAGGAGTCTAATTCTGTCTTTTTGGCCGGTATGCCTTGGGATCCGGGCATAGAAATGCTTCAAGTCTTTCAAGGATGGAGCTTGGCTGAAGGCAGGTGGCCTTCTCCAAATAGAAGAGAAGTTTTAGCAGGGAGTCAACTAAAGAAAGATATTTTTGAAGAAAAGTTAAAAGTTGGAGAAGAAATAATTATAAAGGGAAGAAAATTTGAAGTTGCTGGAATTTTAAATTCTCTGGGAAGCAAAACAGATGATAGTTTTATTTATCTTGATCTCGATACCTACCAGTCTTTAACGGGAGACGAGAAAGGGTCTGCTCAAATGGTGATGGCTAAAGTTGAGGAAGGTTTTTCTGTTGATGATGTTGCAAAGAATATAGAAGAAAGCTTAGAAAAAACAAGAAAAAGGGTGATTGGTTCTGATGAATCTAATTTTTCGGTTATTACTCCTGAAAAGATAAATGAAATAGCAGGAGGGATTCTTTCTGTAATTCAGCTTGCTATTATTCTTTTTGCGGGTATAGCTATAGTAGTTGGAGGAATAGGAATAACAAATACTATGTTTACTTCCGTTAGGGAAAGAACCAAAGAAATAGGGGTTATGAAAGCCATAGGAGCTAAAAATTCAGCTATTTTAACTATCTTTTTGTTTGAATCCGGGATAATTGGGTTGACAGGGGGAACGGGTGGAGTTATTCTCGGAGTTTCTTTGGCAAAAATAATAGAAAATTATTTTCAAGTTCATCCGGTAATATATTTTACCACTTCCGTCAGTCCCGGCTTGGTAATATTCGGTTTAGGATTTTCTTTTGTTATCGGTTGTTTGGCCGGGGCATTGCCTGCAAGAAGCGCCTCAAAAATGAGGCCGGTCGATGCGCTTCGTTATTCTGAATAAACAAATTTAATTATTATTTTATGTATTTTTCAATTTTAATTTCAGCTTTTGGAGGAGGAGTAGTGAGAGGACTGGTTGGTTTTATCAAACATCAATATTCTTACAAAAACGTAGGATTTAACCTGCCTTATTTTTTTGCAATGTCTTTTGTTTCAGGAGTAATAGGTCTTTTATGCGCGGTTGCTGTTAAAGAAATAGGATTTACTCTTGAGGGACTTTTTACTCCTGCCCTTTCTTTCGTTATCGGTTATGCGGGAGGAGACTTTATTGAAAACATTTACAAGATAATTGCTAAAAAATCTTCTCTTTACTCAAAATAATTTTTATCGGATTCTAATTTATGGGATTGATTGAATATTTAATTAGGGAAGGATTTCTGAAAAGCGAAAGAGTAATAGAAGCTTTCAAAAAAATTAAAAGATCTGATTTTGTTTCTGAGGAATTTAAAACTTTAGCTGAAAAAAATGAAGCTCTTCCCATTGGTTTTGGTCAAACAATTTCCCAGCCCTTAGTGGTTGCTTTTATGATAGAGCAATTGGATTTAGAGCCTGGAGACAGGGTTTTAGATATTGGTGCTGGTTCGGGCTGGACAACAGCTCTGATAGCTTATATCATTCAAAATGATAATTATGGAGATCAAGGCAAAGTTACTGCCGTTGAGATAATTCCCGAATTGGCAGATTTTGGCAGAAAAAATGTTTCCAAATATAATTTTATTGAAAGAGGAATCGTTGAATTCCTTTGTGCTGACGGATCGGGTGATTTTAAAGGAAAATTTGATAAAATTTTATGCTCAGCTTCTTTAGAAAAAGAAATTCCCGAAGAGTGGAAAAACAAATTGAAAGAAGGAGGGGTACTGGTCTGTCCGATAGGACATTCCATCTGGCGTTTCGTTAAAAAAGACTCAGAGCTTGAAGGAAAAGAATATCCCGGATTTTCTTTCGTTCCTTTCATTGAGAAAAAATGAACAAAGAGCTAAAACCAATTTTTCTAACAATTCTTTTTATTTTAATTTTTTTTATTTTAGGAGGAATTTACATACCTTACCAAAAAGGAGAAGAAAAGATTTTCTCAGTAAACAAAGGAGAAAGCTTTTTTGAAATAGCAAATAATTTAAAAGAAGAAAAGCTAATCAAAAGCCCTTTTTGTTTCAGTATTTATGTTCTTTTGAGCGGGGACTTTAGGAGTCTTCAGGCTGGAGAATATTTAATTAATCCCTCTTTTAATGTTAAAGAAATAGCTCAAAAAATATCAAGGGGAGATACTTTAAAAGAAAGAGAGGTTACTATTGTTGAAGGATGGAACTTAAAAGATATAGCTGAATATTTTGAAAAAGAGGAAATTTTCAGCTCTGAGGAAATTATTGAAAAGTCAAACAATTTTGAGTTTTCGGAAGGATATTTTTTTCCTGACACTTACAGAATAGGGAGAAATGATAGCGTTGAGGATGTTTTCAATAGAATGCTTTTAAATTTTGAAAAGAAGGTGGTTCAGGGATTGGGAGAGGAGATAGAAAGACAAGAAAGGCCTCTTTCTGATATAATAAAAATGGCCTCTATGATAGAAAGAGAAGTTGTTGATTTTGAGGAAAAAAGGATTGTTTCAGGAATTCTATGGAAAAGGAGAGAAAACAATATGCTTTTACAAGTTGATGCAACAATAAATTATATTACCGGAAGGAAGGGATTTGGCATCACAAAAGAAGAAAAGAAAATTGATTCTCCCTTTAACACTTATAAATATCTTGGTCTTCCTGAAGGTCCTATTTGTAATCCGGGATTGGAGAGTATAAAAGCAGCCTTGGATCCGAAAGAAAGTGTTTTTTGGTATTATCTTTCAACTCCTGAAGGAGAAGCAATATTCAGCAGAACCTTAGAAGAGCACAATGTTAATAAAAACAAATATCTTAAGTAAGACTTTTTATGAAGTATTTTTTCTTTTTTTTGGGAATATTTATTATTATTTTAAGCGTTTATCTTTCTTATGAAGGAATTACAATTTATCAAAGCTTGAATAATGGTGAAGAATTTTCAAATAATAAAATTTTTATGAAACATTCAATAAAAAATAAAAAAATAGCCATGGTTGTCTCTTTTAAGGATTTTAGAGATATTGAGTATTTTATTCCTAAAAAAGTTTTTGAAACGGCTGGAGCAAAAGTTATAACCTTAAGCTCTAAAACAGGCACAGCTATTGGTGCAGACGGTGGGGAAGCAAAGATTGATTTTTCTTTATCGGAAGCTAGTGCGAGTGATTTTGACGCTATTGTTTTTATAGGAGGATCGGGTATGTCTAAAAATTTGGATAACGAATCTTTTCATGAATTGGCTCGAGAAACAATAGTTGAAAAAAAAGTTCTTGGGGGAATATGTATTGCTCCTGCGCTTCTTGCCAAAGCCGGTGTTTTGGGAGGCAAAGAAGCTACAGTTTGGTCTCATTATTTAACCAAAGAGCCGATAAATATTTTAAGAAGGAGCGGAGTTTTTTACAAAGATGAACCTGTTGTTGTTGATGGGAAAATAATAACAGCAAATGGACCCGATGCTGCGGAAGAATGGGCGGTAAAGATAGTCGAAATTCTTGCTTCTTCTGATTAAGGGTTGACATAAAAATATATTTGACTATAATTGTAAATAGCTGCAGACAAGAGGCATTTGAGTAAGTCCTCTCGAGGCAAAAAGTGTTTTTTTGTTTTAGTCTGCTGTTTGAAAGCAGATTTTTTATTATATGGCTTTATCAAAAGATCAAAAAAAGAATATTTTAAAAGAATTGGAAGAGAAAATAGGGCAAAAAGAATCTATAGCTTTTGTTGATTTTTCCGGTATAAAAGTAAAAGAAATGTTAGGGATGAGAAAAGAAATGAAAAATCAGGATTGTGAATTTAAAGTAGCTAAAAAAACTCTTTTAAAAATAGCATTGGAAAAAAATGATATTAATTTGCCCGAAGAACTTAACGGTGAAGTTGGGATAGCTTTTGATTCTAATGATAAATTTTCTTCTTTTAAGATTATTGATAAGTTTTCAAAAGAAACAAAAAAATTAAAGATTCTTGGAGGAATGATAAAGGATTCCTCGTCCGGAAAATTTGATTTTATCGGAGAAGAAAAAGCTCAGTTTTTAGCTGAAATTCCTTCTGAAAAGGAACTTATTTCAAAGATTGTGGGAAGTTTAAATTCACCCTTGTCAAATTTGTTAAATGTTTTACAGGGTAACATCAAAGGTCTTATATTAACATTAAATGCTTTAAGTAAGGCTAAATCTTAAAATTTTAAGATTTAACTTTTAAAATTATGGCTGAAGAAAAAAAAGAAGAGATTAAAGAAGAAAAACCTTCTCCCGACCAGGAGAAGAAAGAAGAGTCTCTCAAGGAAGAGAAGAAAGAAGAAGCTCCCAAAGAAGAAAAGAAAGAAGAGCCTTCCAAAGAGGAACCCGAAGAAGAAATTGAGGTTCCCGAAAAATTCAAAAGCTTAGTTGAAGGCATCGAAAAATTATCTGTTTTGGACTTAGCCGAACTTGTAAAAATCTTAGAAAAGAAGTTTGGTGTTTCAGCTGCTGTTCCTATGGCTGCTGCTCCTGCTCAAGGAGCCGGTGGAGGAAATGGCGAAGAAGCCGAAGAGAAAAGTGAGTTTAATATTGAATTGCAGGATGCCGGGGATAAGAAGATTGAGGTTATAAAAGTTGTTAGAGATATTACCGGCAAGGGGCTGAAAGATTCTAAGGACTTAGTTGATTCCGTTGCTTCTGAAGCTCAAATGATTAAAGAAGGAGTTAAGAAAGAAGAAGCTGATGAGATAAAGAAAAAGTTTGAGGAAGCGGGAGCTAAAGTTGAATTGAAGTAAAAAATTACTTTTCAATAAAAAAAGAGCGCTGATATAAATCAGTGCTCTTTTTTGTTTTATAGATCAATCTTATAAACCTTTATTCCGTTTAAAAGATATATTTGTTCTTCGTTTTTTGAAACAGAAATGTCCAACAAATTGTTGAATTTATCACTACTATATTGTTTAACGACTTCACCGTGTTTTGTCATAATAATAACTCTTTTGTTTGATGGTTCTAGAATGTAGATGCGGTTGATGTTTGGCGAGGTGAATATTTTTGTAGGATTTTTAAGAAGAGGGAAGATGTTTATCTCCAAACTTTTTGTAAAGAATCCTTGATAGTACCTGTCAATCTTAAAGTTGTCGGTTAAAATCCAAACATCTCCGTCAATTGCCATTGATTTTCCCTTTCTCGGGGTTTTTCCTGTTTCCGGATCCAACCAATTATTTCCTTGTATTTCCTCTTCATTATTTAAAGAGTACTTTATTATTTCACCTTCATTAGGATTTAGAAAATAAATATTTGAACCGTAAGTTGCGGGACTTCTAAAATTTGAATTTATGGAGTCTTCGGATAATTTAAATTCTTTTTTTTCTTCGTTTTCGGGAAAATATTGAACAACGATATTGGGATTTAAGAAAAATAATAGAGAATTTTGAGAAAATGTTGCCATTTTTATATTCCCATTAAAATTTGTAATATTTCCTTCTTTTTCTCCTAGATCAAATTCGTACAAGTTATTGGAATATGGATTTGAAAAGAATAAAAAGTTATTCAAAGAAGTTATTTTTTGAGGAATTAAATTTGTTTCTTTTTGAAATATTTCTGTTATGAGCTCGGGTTCTTCTATTTTCTCTACATTATTTAAATCGAAAAGTGATTCTTCTATTGACTCTTTTAATTCTGTTGCTTCTTTTTGAAGGACTGGGTCTAAAGATTTATTTTCTTGGAAAAGATTGTCTATCTTTATCCATGCGGATTGAAATTTAAGATTTGCCTGTTTCTCGTCTTTAAAAACTAAAAAATTCTCAGCTTGTGCTTTTTCTGCTTCTGCTAACTCAATTATTTCTTTGTTTTCCTTAAAATCTTTCCTCTTTTCTTCCTTGAATAAAAAAGAAGAAAAAAGCAAAAGAAGAACAAGAAGCAGTACGGGGACTATTTTTTCTTTTAGATTTGGTGGTAGCTTTATGTTTTTAAAAAGAGAAGGCCTTCTGATTTTATTTATCCTCGGTAAAGATTCTTTTTTAATAGAGGGTAATTTAAAATTTAATTTTGGCAGAGAAGGAGTTTTTGGAAAGAATTTTTTTAACGAAAAAGAAGGAAAAACTTTAATTTTCTTTTTTTCTTTAATCTCTTTGTCTGTCATTAGGAAAAGACAAAATCCCGAAAACTCTAAGAGTTCTTTTCTTTTTGATTTAAAAACTTCATTTATTGCTTTTTTATCCTTTGATTTTATAAAACTTCTGATAAGATCTTTTTCTTTGAAATATTCATATATATTTTTATTTGTAATTATTATTTTGTCTCCGGGTATTAATTTCCCGCTAACAATGTTCTCAAAAGTTTTTGAAGGATAAGCTTTAAGTTCATCATTTCTTACGTCTTGGCTGATGTCCAATATTTCTTTTTCTCTAATAAGAAGAATTTTTATTTTTCCGGTTTGAACAAAATTTATTCCAAGAATCGGTTCTGTTTCTTCTTCTGATATATTTATCTTCAAAGGAAAGATAGACATAAGTGCGAAGTCTAAGTTTCCTATCCAACCAACTAACCCTTTTTTTGTTTGTCTGTCTAAAAATTCATTAGCTTTTTTAATGGATTGCTTCAAGGAGGATTCGGGAGATTTTTGAAGGTCGTAATAATATTCTTTTTTAATTGTTTCTGATAATTCTTCTAAAAGATTTTTTTCTTGAGGCATGGAATTGGAGACTTTCCCTGCTAAGTATAATCCACCCAGTCTTTTTTCGGATTCGTTTTCCGGCTCAAAAACAAAGCTATCAATTGAGATGCTTTTTTTGTCTTTGGGGTTAAAATGGAATTCTAAAGCTTGCATAATAATGTATTATTTTATTATAATTGCAAATGAGAGAAAAGTAAAAGAATAAATTCTTTTGTTTTGACCGAATGCAGCAATTACCAAGATTTCTTTCATAATTGCAAATGAGAGAAAAGTAAAAGGAATTTATTGGCGCGTGTAACTCAGCGGTCAGAGTACTGCCTTCACATGGCAGGAGTCGTAGGTTCGAATCCTGCCACGCGCACATGTTAGTACCTTTTAATGATTTTTGTTATAATTAAGAAATGAATCCTGGTGTAATCTTTTTATATTTTAAATGGCATTATATTGATAGGACAAAGCTTATTTTCCGAGGATGGAGAAATATTCTTGTTTTTAATATGAACTATTTTTCTATCCCTTTTTTATTGAAAACATTTTTTAATCCTTGGAGAAAATATAAGTGGTCTTACGGAAGAGGGTTTGATATAGGGAGATTTTTAGAAACTTCAATCTCAAATTTAATGTCTCGATTTATAGGAGCTTTTATTAGAACTCTTTTCATAATTATTGGGATTATGTTTGAAATTTTTTTTATCGTGGCAGGAGTTCTACTTTTGATTTTTTGGTTTTTTCTTCCCTTTATTTTAATTTACCTTTTCTTTTACGGACTTA
Source organism: uncultured Candidatus Saccharibacteria bacterium (assembly GCA_964495335.1). Classification (GTDB taxonomy): domain Bacteria; phylum Patescibacteriota; class Minisyncoccia; order Minisyncoccales; family CAZBVF01; genus CAZBVF01. Next base: position 303 of record CAZBVF010000026.1, on the reverse strand, counting down.
AACTAATTTTTTAACATGCATAAATTTGATTTTGAAAATTCTTATTTCTTCAAAAAATCAAAATGGAAACTTGGTCCTTTCTTCAGCTCTTGTCATTTCTTGAAATGTCTTTTCTCGGTTATCTTTTTATTATTCTTTATTCTTTTCTCTTTGGGTCTTTTGAGCGGTGACTTAGAAGATATTTCCTTGGCAAGGATTTTGGGAGTTTCTTTGATAATGCTGTCTCTTTCTTTGTTTTTTTATCTCATGGATCTTTTCTTAAATTCGGAAGAGAAAACCAAAAGAGAAAAAATAGACAATGTT
>CAZBVF010000025.1:0-8712 GCA_964495335.1 uncultured Candidatus Saccharibacteria bacterium | reverse complement strand
GACGTTTCTTCTTTCAAGGGAAGAGTAAAGTCTTTTTCCTCTCCCGATTTCATCCCCATTATCTTTTCTTCAAAGCCTTTGACAAGCTTTCCTTCTCCCAAAACAAAAGAGTCTTTATAGGAAGGGGAAGATGCTTTATCTTTTCCTTTAATGGTGTATTCTATTTCAACCCAGTCCCCTTTCTCTGCGGGCTCTGTTTTGAAGGTAAACTTTGCTTTGGTTTTTCTAATATATTCCAGGCTGTCGTTTAATTCTTTTTCGGGAACTTTAACTTCTTTTTTCTCAACCTTTTTTGCTATTTCCTTGTAATCGGGAAGAGGGATTTCGGGCATGGTTGAAACGGTTGCCTTGAACTTCAAGGGCTTTCCCGGATCACTATTAACAATTTCAATCTTGGGCTCTCCCAAAACTTCAATATTGTTTTCTGTCACAGCTTTAATGTAATTTTCTTTTATGGCTTGCTCGGAAGCTTCAAAAAGAATCCTTTCTTTTCCAACCTTTTCTTCAACAACTTCTCCGGGAGCATTTCCTTTCCTAAACCCTTCAACTTCTACATCCTTTTTTAAATTGTTTAGAGCTTCTTGATAGAATTTTTGGAATTCCTCTTTTGGAATCTCTATCTCAAGCTCTTTTTGTGATTTTGGTAAATCTTTTATTGATAAATTCATTAAATCAGAAAAAGCGGTACGAAAATAACGGAAATTATTCCTACCAACTTAATTAAAATGTTTAAAGAAGGACCAGACGTATCCTTCATCGGGTCTCCGACCGTATCTCCTACGACCGCAGCCTTGTGGGCTTCAGAACCCTTTCCTTCAAAATTACCCATTTCTATATATTTTTTGGCATTGTCCCAGGCACCCCCAGCATTGGCCATCATAACAGCTAAAAGAAATCCGGAAACGAGAGATCCCAAGAGCAATCCTCCTACCGCTTCAACCCCCAAGACAATTCCCACAACTACGGGAACCAAAACAGCTAAAAGACCGGGCAAAACCATTTCTTTTAAAGCTTTCTGGGTTGTAAAATCAATGCATTTTGAATAATCAGGCTTTTCTTTTCCTTTCATTATTCCTTTTATCTCTTTAAATTGCCTCCTTACTTCTTCAACAACCAGAAAAGCGCCCCTTGAGACCGCTTTCATTGTAACAGCACAAAAGAAAAATGAAAGAGCAGCCCCTAAAAAGAGTCCTCCTATCACTCTCGGGTCAATGATATTAACAATATCAACTCCTCCCTTTTCAAAGAAAACAGCAACCCAGGCCAAAGCAGCCAAAGCTGCAGACCCTATCGCAAAGCCTTTCCCGGTGGCTGCTGTGGTATTTCCCACCGAATCAAGAGCATCCGTTTTTTTCCTGACCTTGGAAGGAAGGCCGGCCATTTCCGAAATTCCGGCTGCATTATCAACAACAGGACCGTAACAGTCCGAAGAAAGATTAATTCCCAAAACAGCTAATATCCCAACAGAAGAAAGGGCAATCCCGTAAAGTCCTGCTAAATTAAAAGCGATTATCATGCCTCCGGCAACAGCCAAAGCAGGAATGGCAGTTGAGATCATTCCTTGGGAGAAGCCTTCAATAATGTTCAGGGAAGTTCCGCTTTTTGAAATTTTCGCTATCCCCAGAACGGGACCGTACTTATCTGAAGTAAAATATTTAGTGACTTCCCCTATTAAAACCCCGACGAGGAGACCGGTAACAATGGCAAAAAACAGGTTATTGTTTCCGTAATAACGGCAAATAAAAAAAGCAGAAATAATCATCAAAGTGTTGGCTATAATCTGCCCTTTAAACATTGAAGATCTTACCTTTTCTGTTTGCTCTTGAAAGTCTTCTGTTTCTTCTTCTTTAACTTTAACGAATAAGTTTCCGATTATTGAAGAGATTATCCCGGAAGCAGCAATCAATACAGGCAGAATCAACCCTTTTTCCCCAAAAAGAGGAACACCGATTATAATGCTGGCACTAATGGCTGAAACATAAGATTCAAACAAGTCAGCTCCCATCCCTGCAACATCTCCGACATTGTCCCCGACAGCATCCGCGATTACAGCTGGATTTCTGGGATCATCTTCGGGAATATTGCTTTCAACCTTGCCCACCAGGTCAGCGCCCACATCAGCTGATTTAGTATATATTCCACCGCCAACCCTTAAAAACAGGGCAATAAGGGAAGCTCCGAAAGCATACCCGACAAGAAGATCGGGATCTTTAAAAAACATCCAAATTAAAAGAAGTCCCAAGAGGCCGAATCCCACAACCATCATTCCCATAACAGACCCAGCACTATAAGCAACTCCGAAAGACCTGGAAAAACTGGAAAGAGCAGCAGTGGAACATCTTCCATTGGCCATGGTTGATACTTTCATTCCAATGTATCCGGTGAGAGCTGAAACAAAAGCCCCTGTCAAAAAGACAACAGCCAAATTAGCGCCCCCAAGAAAGAAAAGAACAACAGCCAAGACAGAAAGAGCAATGGATAAAACTCTGAATTCCCTTTTCATAAAAGCATCCGCCCCCTTTGAAATGTATCCGGATATTTTTTGGATCTCTTCAGAGCCCGCTGAACTGCCTCTGACTTTCAATATTAAATACAAGGCAAAAACTATAGCAGAAACTGAAATAAAAACAGATAAATTAATCATATTGACATGAAAGGTAAGGAAACTGCTCTCCTTCAAAGAGAGCAGTTATTCTTCACCGCTTTAATTATTTGCTTTTTTGTTTTTTCTTTTTCCCAGAATCTTTTTTCTCTTCTGTTTCTTTATCCTCTTTCTCTTCTATTCCTTCGTCTGTCTTTTCCTCTTCATTTTCTTGATCTTTTTCCTCTTTTGATTCTTCTTCCACTTTCTCTTCTTCAACTTCTTCCTCTGGTTCTTCTTCTCCGGGACCCCTGACATCAATTTTCCATCCCGTAAGTTTTGCAGCAAGTCTTACGTTTTGCCCATCTTTTCCTATAGCTAAGGAAAGCTGATCTCCGGGGACAATGGCCAAGGCTTTGTTCTTTTCTAAAATCTTAACTTCCAAAACGCTTGCCGGGGAAAGAGCGTTTGCAATATATTCTTCCGGCTCTTCAGAATATTCAACAGCATCAATCTTCTCTCCTCCAAGCTCGTTAATAACGGCTGAAATTCTTGTTCCTCTCTGTCCAACCAGGCTTCCTATAGGATCAACTCCTTCTTGATTGGAATAAACGGCAATTTTGGTTCGGGAACCGGGCTCCCTGGCAATTGATTTTATCTCAATCGTTTCAGAAGATATTTCAGGAACCTCAAGCTCAAAAAGTTTTGAGATAAACTTAGGATAAGCCCTGGAAAGGAAAACAAGAGGGCCCTTGGAATTCTCTTCCACTCTCAGGATATAGAGTTTCAGTCTCTGTCCGGGTCTGTAAAATTCCTGGGGTATTTGCTCTTCCCTGGTTAAAACACCAATAGTTCTTCCAATATCAAAATATACATTTTTCCCTTCTATTCTCTGAACAATACCCGATATTATATCCCCTTCTTTGTCTTTATACTCATCAAGAATAGTTTCTTTTTCAGCTTCTCTTATCTTCTGCATAATAACCTGTTTTGCCGTTTGAGCGGCAATTCTCCCGTAGTCTCCTTTGGGCTCAAGCTTTTCTTCCAAGTCCTCTCCCGGTTTTATCTTAGGATCTATTTCCTTTGCTTCTCCAATCATAATATGCTTCTCGGGATTAAACCTGACTTTCCCTTCAATAGATTCTATTTTCCCTTCTTTAAGGTCTTCTAATTCTTTTTCTGTGTAAACCATAGAGTCGTCCAAAACCTGCCTTGATTTCCAAAAATTAACTCCCCCGCTTTCCGGATCAAGCTTTGCTTTGATTACTTGCCCTCTCTCTCCATAATCCTTTTTGTAGGCAGCTGCAATAGCAGACTCAATAGTTTCTATTACCCTTTCTTTGGAAATTCCTTTTTCTTCGGCAATTTGAGAAAGGGCTGATGTAAAGTTTTTTAAATCCATAATATATTAAGATTTCAAGATTCAAGCAATAGCTTGGCTGAAATCCTTTAATTTTTTAGCGCATTTGTTCCACGTAGAACAATTTTACCACTCCTTATTAAAATATGTCCGCTTTCCAACGGACATTTTTATCTAACAATCTAACTGATTAAAATTTTATTACAGCAAAAGAGTTCTGTCAACCCTTTAGATCCAAAATCTGAGATTAATCAATAAGATTCTGCCGATGCAAGAGATTCAGAATAGTTTTCTTTTGCCTCTTTTCCTTTCCTTTCTATCTTGACTAACTTTTCATAAATCAAAAAAGTAAGAACACCGCCAAGGGCAGACGTTAAAAAGATTATAAAAAAGGCAACGAGTTTTACTACCATTAAATCGCTTTCAAGAAGAGGATCGGTAACAAATGAAACCAAAAGTCCAATTAAAGCCAATCCTATAATCTTATCTAATACTGATTTTCCCTTCACCAACTCTTTACTCCTTGAAAAAGCCTTAGTCCCTCTCTTGTTTTCTGATATAAGAACTGGCATGACCAGACAAAACCATTTAAGAAAAATAAATCCCGGGATTATAAAAAAGAGAAAACCTAGAGAGAACTATTCCAAACAACACGGAGATAAGCAACCCGGCCAATATCTTCGAAAAACTACGCTTCATTGCCTCCAAAACACTTACTTTTCTGCTTCTTTCTTTAACAACGTAAAAAATAGCAAGATTTGGCCACAATTGTAAAACAGCACCAGATAAAACAAACAAAAGAATTGCAAACATAAAGACACCGAGGAAAAAGAGGAAATCGTAAGAAAAATATAAACTTAATCCCAGAACGGCGGAGATGGCAACCAAAAAATTAAAAGCAATATAACCTACTATTGAAATAGCAGTAATTCCCAAATAAACCCAAAACCTTTCTTTAATTACCTCAAAACTTTCTTTTAAAAGAGCAAAAAATCCAGGTAAATTTTCAGGATTATTTTTAATAGATTCTTGTGTTTCCATAATAATTTTAATTTAGGTCTTTGTTTTTAAAACCTTATTTTAAGTTGAGTGACGTTAATAATCAATCAATTTTTACTTATTGAAAACCCAACAATCTTGATTAGTTAAGACAAACTCTAACTAATTTTTAATTCACTATGGTTTCTAAAAATTAATTAGTTATAGTGATGCCTTCAATTAATTTTCAAACACCACCCTTACTGTTCTAAAATCTTATTAAGCTCTTCTAAAAGAGGACCTGTACAATTTTCTGCCCCAGCAACTTTCTCAATAGTCCTCTCTGACTCGCTATATTCACAATTCATTTGCTTATTTAATAAGCTCTCGGGAAAGTCTTCTGTATCTGAAAAAAGATCTCTTGTGTCTAAGAACCAAAAGGTTACAACACATAAACCATTCTCTTCTCCTAAAATTCTATATCCTCTAACTATTCCCATGGCCGGCTCCCATCCAATAGTAACCGTTCCTTCAGACGGTTCACAAGACTGAAGCCTTTCTTTAAATAAATCTAAAAATTCTAGTATACATTGGGAATCTTCATTCTCCAAGCACTTCAAAATAGTATTTTTATCCTCCGAAATAGAAGAAGACAAACTCCTTTCCACAACCTTGATAGTTTTAGACACAGAAGCAATAGGATCAACATCCGAAAAAAGACTAAGACGAAAGTCACTAAGATCATCCGAACATTCTCTCTCACCCAAATCAAGATCCGAGCATTTATATATTGATGCTACGTATTCAAACTCACCTTCTCTGCTAAAAGTATCACTGTGTTGAGTAAGACGATAATTTCCTTCACTAATTTCCTCAGATCCTCCTGAAAAATTAAGAAAAGGAAGTTCAGTTATTCCTGGATCTATTACCTTAAATTCTTTAGTATATGCAGGCCCACATTTATATAGAACAATTCCCTCAAACGATTCTCCTTTATAATCTATTAAATACTTACCAGAAAATTTTTCGCCAACCTCATAAACATCTTTCAAGTTCAATATTTCTAAACTTAACTGAGCCTCTTCTTCCGGCTGATGCTCTGAAATAATATCAGGTTTATTTTCAGTTCCAAAAAAAGACTGAAAAGCAAAATATACTACACTCCCAAAAATAGCTAAAGCAACGAAAGAAAATAAAATAATTCTCCACTTGTTTGATTGTTCTTTTGTTTTAGAACTTAATATTTGACTTCCTGAAGAAATTCTATCTAAAGTATTAAAAGCTTCTTCAATCTCTTCGTCCGTCCATCCATTACTGATAAGGGAATTTTTAATTTCTTCCCTACTCGTTCCTAATTCTAATTCTTGCTTAATATAATTAATAAGTTTTTTATTAACCATAATTTTAATTTTTTATTTTTGACCTTCATAAAATCATATCATAACTTAGGAGATGAATGCAATATAGTGGACCCGATGGGAGTCGAACCCATGATCTTCCGGATGCGAACCGGATGTTCTGCCACTGAACTACAGGCCCCTGCTTTAAAAAATCTACTGTCTTTATTCAAAGATCAAAATCTTTCTCCGTTAATCCGCTTTGGCTTAATATAGATTTAAATGTTCCCAAAGGAATCTCTTTTCTGTTTGCGGGCACTATCACTATCAAATTCCTCTTGCCGTTTTTACAGAATTTTACATGACTACCTCTTTGAGAAACATACAAAAAGCCCTTTTTTTGAAGGACTTTGACAATTTGACGTGAAGAATAAAGCTTAGGCATGACAAAAAGACTTCTCAACTATCTTAGGTCTTTCTATCTTAGCAATCTCAGGATTCTTATTGTCTTCAAAATAAAGTTCCAACGCTTCTTCTAAGTTTTCTAACGCCTCTTTTCTTGTTTCGCCAAAACTAGAAATCCCCAGATTAAGACATTGGGAAACATAATACTTTCCTTCCTTCCAAACAATGTTTTTTAACCTTATCTTTTTCATCAGACTACTTTAAAAATACCAAAACAAAGAAAATTTGTCAATAATTGTTCCACGTGGAACAATTCGGGGTGGCCGGATTCGCACCGGCGATCTCCGCGTCCCGAACGCGGCGCGTTAGGCTGCTACGCTACACCCCGGCAGATTTAAGAAACCCAATACTTTTTCTTTGTCATCTTATCTCTTTTTATTTCTGTGTCTTCTATCTTAATTCTTGCTTTTTCGGCCAAAGATTTAATCTTTTCATCGCTTAAATTCCCTAATTCTTTTACTTTCTTCGTTAAAAAATCTTTTTTGTTCTTCTCAGGAGAAGATAAAACTTCTTCCAGCAAAATATCTAAAATTTGCCCTATTTTAGGCCCGGGAGAAATGTTTAGCATTTCCATAATGTCTTTTCCGGATATCTCAAGCATTCCGACTGAAATAGGGTCTTTTGATGTTTTTTCAATTAAATATCTTAAGTGTCTTAATTTGTAAGGTTCTGCTTTTGGACATCCCGAACCAATCCTGTCGCAATACCTCAACTGAAGAAGCTCTTCCATATTTTCCATTCCCGCTTTTCTTACCAGTCTTCTTACTGAAGACTCCGAAACTTCCCCAACGTTATAATAAAAGAGGTGATGCCTTACCAATTTTACTATTTTTTTAATATCTCTTTCCGGAAATTTCAATCTCCTTAAAATATCCTTGGTCATTCTGGCTCCCACCATTTCATGGTTATAGAATGTAGAGTTAAGTCCTTCTCCTTCCTTGGTTCTAGGCTTGCCAACATCATGCAAAAGAGCAGCCATTCTCACATAAAAACCGTATTCTTTTTTAGCAGCATAGTCAAGGCATCTCAATCCATGATCGTAAACATCATAAATATGGTGTTTGTTTTGTCCAACTTTGTAGCCTTCTTCAAGTTCTGGGATTATATTTTTCAAAAGGCCCAATTTTCTAAGAAGTTCAATTCCTCTCTTTGCCCTCTTTGACATTATAATCTTCACCAACTCATCCCTTATTCTTTCTTTTGAGATAACAGAAAGAAAGTTAGAGTTTTTCTTAATGGCTTTTTCCGTTTCTTCTTCAATTTTCCACCCCAATCCCAAAGTAGAGTTAAATCTTACAGCCCTCATCATCCTCAAGGCATCCTCGGCAAACCTGTCTTCCGAATTTCCAACAGCTCTGATAATCTTCTTTTCCAAGTCTTTTTTTCCTTCAAAAAGATCAATAACCTCATATTTCTGGTCTTTTGTTTTTGATTCTGTAATGTCCATGGCCATGGCATTAACGGTAAAATCCCTTCTTTTAAGGTCTTCTTTCAAATTTTTTGCCCATTTTACTTCATCGGGATGCCTTTTATCGCTGTATTTTGATTCAATTCTGTAAGGAGTTACTTCTATTTCAAAGAACTCCTCTTCTTTTTTTATTCTCACAACCACGGTACCGAACTCATTGTTTCTGTAAGTTTCTTCAAATATCTTTTCAATGTCTTGGGGCTTGGCGGAAGTGGTAATGTCCCAATCTTCAGGCTCTTTGTCTCTTAAAAAATCCCGAACACAACCTCCGACTACAAAAGCTTCAAATCCTCTTTTTTTAATCTCCGATAAGGTAAATTTTACTTCTTTTGGAATATTCATAACTCTTTTCATTATATTCTATAATTTGTTTTTTCCCAAATACCTGCTAAAATTTAAAGGGAAAGGAGGTTAAAGTTCCACGTGGAACAAATTCTTCCCGCCCTCGTGGTGTAACCGGATAACATGGCGAGCTTCGGACTCGCAGATCTCTGTTCGAGTCGGAGCGAGGGCGCAAAATCTT
>CAZBVF010000024.1:0-6130 GCA_964495335.1 uncultured Candidatus Saccharibacteria bacterium | reverse complement strand
AAAGCCTCCTTTTTTTGTAATCCTTTCTTTTAAAAATTCTTTTTTTCCTACAACTCCCGGTATAAGCCTTGAAACAGATTCTAAAACTGCCATTGCAGGCACTTCTCCCCCCATTAAATCATATTCCCCTATGGAAATTACTTCATCAGCAATTTTCTTAACTCTCTCATCCACTCCTTCATATCTGCCACAAATAAAGATTATCTGATTTAACTTACTTAAAGAACTGGCTTTTTTTTGAGAAAAAAGCTTTCCCCTGGGACTGAATAAGATAACTTTGCTCTTTTTCAATCTTTTTTTAATATCTTTTACCGCTTTATAAATAGGCTCTACTTTCATGACCATACCCAGTCCTCCGCCGAAAGGACGATCATCGGTACTTTTTCTTTTATCTTTAGTCCATTTCCTGAGATTATGGACATTGACCTTGATGAGTTTCTTTTCTTGAGCTTTTTTAATCAAACTTTCCCCTAAAAAAGAGTCAAATATCTCGGGAAACACTGTAATAATGTCAAATTGAATCATATTCTGCTTATTATAATAACATATTTTTCAAAAAAACTGCCCTACTGAAAGCAGGACAGCTTAACGACAAGGATAACGCAATAGTTATAAGTTCAAGTCTTCTAATTCTCCTTCTTGAGAATCTTTGTTTTCTTGAGCTTCTTGGGAAGGTTGAGAAGTTTCCCTCTCTTTCCTTTGAACACGACCACCTTCTGGCTCTTCAATCTTAAGATTTACTCTGGCGTGATTCTTAAGACCAATTATTCTAACCAGACTTCTGATCGCCTTAGCAGTAGAGCCTGCTCTCCCAACAACTTGACCCATGTCCTCGGGATGTACTCTTAAAGAGAGTAAAACTCCCATTTCGTCCACGGTTCTTTCAACTTTTACGTCGTCAGGATGATCAACCAAGCCCTTAACTACATACTCAAGGAACTCTTTATCGTCTGTCTTTTTTTCTGCCATATTTTGAATATTGTATATTTCACAATTCAGTAATCATTCGACCTTTTTTACCTCTCTGTCCTTCTTTTATCAAAACTATTTTCATATTTTACTTTTTTTCTAAAAATTGTCAAGTGGAAAAACTATTCTTTTTTCAAGGCTGCTTGAGCAGCAGACAACCTGGCAATAGGAACTCTAAAAGGAGAGCAACTTACATAATTAAATCCTGTTTGATGGCAAAATTCAACTGAGCTGGGATCTCCTCCGTGTTCCCCGCAAATACCAACTTCCAATTCAGAATTGGATTTTCTCCCTAAATCAACTCCCATTTTTATTAATTTCCCCAATCCCTCTCTGTCTATGCTTTGGAAAGGATTTTCTTTCAAAATTCCTTCTGCAATATATTGTAAAAGAAACTTACTTTCCGCATCATCTCTGCTAATACCGAATGTGGTTTGAGTTAAGTCATTTGTTCCAAAAGAAAAGAATTGAGCGCTCTTTGCAATTTCATCAGCTGTAAGGGCGGACCTGGGAAGTTCTATCATTGTTCCAATTTCATAATTTAATTCAATATTTTCTTCTTTTATTATTTCGTCAGCCAATTTCTTAACTTTATCTTTTAAAACATTAAATTCATTGACATGGCCAACCAAAGGAATCATAATCTTAGGCTTTACATTTAATCCTTCTTTCTTTAATTCAAGAGAAGCTTTAATAATCGCTTCTGTTTGCATTTCGTATATTTCTGGGAATAATATTCCCAAACGGCATCCTCTCAATCCCAACATTGGATTTATTTCTTGTAAAGACTTTATCCTCTCCAATATTTTCTCTTGTTTTTTCAATTCTTGTTCATCCTCGTTTTTTATCTTCAAAGATGTGACTTTCTTTAATGTTTCCTCAAAGCTCGGTAAAAATTCGTGCAAGGGAGGATCCAATAATCTAATAACAACGGGCAAATCCTGCATTTCTTTTAAAATTCCTTTAAAGTCACTTTTTTGAAAAGGCAAAAGTCTTCTTAATTCTTTTTCCCTTTCTTCTTTAGTTTCAGCCATAATCATAGCTTGGACAACAGGAAGCCTTTCTTGAGCCATAAACATATGCTCGGTTCTGCATAATCCAATTCCTTCAGCTCCTAATTCCCTGGCTTTCTTGGCGTCTTCGGGGTTATCAGCATTAGCAAAGACTCCCAATTCTCTTTTTTCATCAGCCCAGGAAAGAAGAGTTTTAAAATTCTCATTCATTTCAGGCTCTACCATGGGAGTTTCCCCTAAAAAGACTTTTCCGTTCCCACCATCAATTGTAATAATATCTCCTTTCTTTACTGTTTTGTCTTTAATCTTAAAAACTTCATTCGGAAGATCTATCAATATTTCCCCGCAACCAGCAACACAAGGCATTCCCATCCCTCTGGCTACAACAGCAGCATGACTCGTCATGCCCCCTCTGCTAGTTAAAGTTCCTTTAGCTTGAACCATTCCGTGAATATCATCAGGCGTAGTTTCCGGTCTCACTAAAATTACCCTTTCCCCTTTTTCTCCCATCTCTTCGGCTTCGTCAGCCGTGAAAACAACTTTTCCGAAAGCAGCTCCGGGAGAAGCCGGCAAACCTTTGGCAACCGATTCTATGTCCGCATTAGGGTCTATTCTTCTGTGAAGCAACTGAACTAATTGCTCGGGCTCAATTCTTTCCAAAGCTTCTTCTTTACTAATTATCTCTTCCCGAACCATGTCAACAGCTATTTTCAAAGCAGCAGGAGAAGTTCTTTTGCCTGTTCTTGTTTGTAAAAGATAAAGCTTTCCTTTCTCAATAGTAAACTCAAAATCTTGAACATCCCTGTATTTTTCTTCTAAAAGATTAATAATCTCAACTAAGCGAGAATAAACTTCCGGTAAATCATTTTTTAATTCTTCCAAAGGCTTGGGGGTTCTTATTCCTGCTACAACATCTTCTCCTTGAGCATTAAGCAAGTATTCACCATAATGTTCTTTTTCTCCCGTGGAAGGATTCCTAGTAAATCCAACTCCTGTTCCCGAATCATTTCCCATGTTTCCAAAAACCATTTCCTGTACCGTTACTCCCGTTCCCAAATCGTCTGGAATACCGTTTGCCTTTCTGTAAGTTATCGCTCTTTTATTATTCCAGGAATCAAAGACGGAATTGATAGCCATGTCTAGTTGATCTCTCGGATCTTCAGGAAATTCTTTTCCTTCTTCTCTCAGAACTAAGTCTTTGTATTCGGAAATTATCTTTTTGAGCCCTTCAACACTAATTTCCATATCATTTTCAACACTTTCTTTTTCTTTAACATCTTCAATTACTTTTTCAAACTTATCATGTTCAATGCCCATAACCACGTTTCCAAACATTTGGATAAATCTCCTGTAGCTGTCATAAACAAACCTTTCATCTTCCGTTTTCTTTATTAACCCTTGAATAGTTTTTTCGTTAAGGCCTAAATTTAAAACAGTGTCCATCATGCCAGGCATGGAAATCGCAGCTCCTGATCTAACGGAAACCAGCAAGGGGTTTTCAGGATCCCCCAATTTTTTGCCCGTGCCCTCTTCTAGTTCTTTTAATTTTTCGCTAATTTGATTATTTAAATCCTCTTTATAGGATTGGTCCTTTTCATAATACTTAATACAGGCTTTTGTTGAAATGATAAAACCCTTGGGGACAGGAAGGCCCATTTTGGTCATTTCTGCCAAATTTGCACCTTTTCCTCCTAAAAGATTTTTCATTTCTTTCCCGCCCTCATTGAAAGAATATAAATATTTTTCCATAAGTCTTTTTGTCATTAAAAAATATCTGTAAAATCAGATATTTTTAATAAATTTTAATTTACCTTTAATTTAAGCTTCTTTTTTCTCCGGCCTTGATTCAGCTTTTTCTTCGGATGATTCTTCTTTCGCATCAGGTTCTGGTTGATTGCCAGGTTCGGGTTCTTTAGCTTCTTTTTTCTGCTCAGATGATTCTTCTTTCGCTTCAGATTCTGATTCTTTAGCGTCTTCTTTTTGTTCAGATGACTTTTCTTTCTCTGGCTCTTCAGTGCTTTCAGATTCTGGAGATTTTTCTTCTGGAGTAGGTTCTTCTTTTTCTGTTGATTCTTCAGAAGAAGCTTTAGGGTCTTCCTTTTTTTCTTCTTCTTTTTTCTTTGACTTTTTATGAACGTCAATTTTATCTGCTTTAATCACACCTTCTGAAACCAAAAGATTATGAACTGAATCGGAAAGTTTCGCTCCAACAGAAATCCATTTTTCAATTTTTTCTTTTTCTAAATTCTTTTCCTTAGTCAAAGGATTGTAAAAACCAACTTCGTCGACAAAACGCCCTCCCTTTGGAGGATTATTCTTCTCTGTGACAATTATTTTGAAAAAAGGTTGATTCCTTTTCCCGAATCTAGCATATCTAATAATAAGCATATTTTTAGGTTACCAATTTTTATTTTCTAATGCAATCCTAGCCGCCTCTTCTTCCGCTTCCTGTTTGGAAGAACCTCCTCCTTCCGCGACTAATTCATCGTTTAAAAAAACTCCTATCGCAAATTCTTTATTATGATCAGGCCCCCATTCTTTTAAAACCTTATAAGCAGGAGTAATCCCAACTTTTTCTTGAGACTTCTCTTGAAAACTTGATTTGAAGTCTTTGAAAAGGCCTTTTTTAAGAATAAAGGGAAGCTTTTTAATTAAGTGTTTTTTGATAAACTTTCGGCAAGCTTCATATCCCTGATCCAGATAAAGGCTTCCTATAAAAGCTTCGAAAGTGTCAGCTAATATAAACTGGCGAGCTTTTCCTTTCTCCCGAGACTCTCCTTTGGACAAAAGAAGAAAGTCATTAAGCCCCATCTCTTTTGCTGTTTCTGAAAGTCTTTTGGTGTTAACCAAGGAAGCTCTCCAGCTTGTAAGCTCTCCTTCGGGAGTTTCTGGGTAATTATTATAAAGATGCTCCGTGACAACAAGCTCTAAAACAGCATCTCCCAAAAATTCCAATCTTTCATTGTTACCGAACTTAAAGTCGGGGTTTTCGTTTAAATAAGAACGGTGGCAAAAAGCCTGGCAGAGCAAATTTTTATTCTTAAAGGAAACTTCAAGTTTTTTCTCAAGCTTTTTGAAGTCTTTCATAAAACATTAAGAGCTCAACCCTGCACAGAACCAAACGAATTCGGTTAGATCCTATTCAGGATTTGACTCTTCAAGGTTATTGTTTAATTCTTTATAAACAGTCCCTAAAACACCGTTTATAAACTTACTTGAATTCTCCCCTCCAAAGCTTTTAGCAAGCTCTATTGCTTCATTAATAGCAACTTTCGGAGGTACTTCTTCTTTGTCTTCATAAAGAAGCTCATAAAGACCAATTCTCAAAACATTTCTATCAATTAAAGTAATCTGTTCTATGGGCCATTCGGGGGCAGCTTTGCAAATAACTTTATCAATTTCGGAAATATTATTTTTTACTCCCTCTACTAAATTAGAAATAAAACCCGTATCTTTAATTCCCGCTCCAAATTCTTCTATACTTTTTTCTTTTATTCTTTCCAAAGATTCCGGATCCCTGTCATAAAAATCCCACTCATAAAGAATCTGCATTGCTATTGACCTTGAAAGGTGTCGGGAAGCCATAAATTACTTCTACTTTTTGGAAAGCCCTTCCATGCTTAAATTTTTGGGCTCTTGTTCTTCTTTGGAAGATATTTCTTTCTCTTTATTCTTTCTTTCTTTTTTAGTTAAATCTTTTAAAACATCCACAACTTCTCTTTCTCCGTAATAGCCACAGTTTTGACAAACCGTATGAGATCTTTTCATTTTTCCACATTTAGAACATTTAATCAAAGAAACCTTTTTTAAAGAAAGGTTTGCTCTTCTTTTATTCCTTCTTGATTTTGTATGTCTTTTCTTTGGTACAGCCATAATAATAACGCCATTCTCATATTAACAGAAAATAAAAAAAGTTCAATAGCTAAAAACAAAAAACGCATAAAATGAAATTATGCGCTTTTTAAAAACCTTACCTAACAATAAATTCGTTTGAGTAATAAATTTGATCCATCTGGAATTCTTCCCCTGCTCTTCCCGCAATAGTGACAGGAACTCTTATCCTGTGAAGTCCGGGAGAAAGGTCTGGTAAATCTATTGAGAAGAATCTGGCATAATCAGGTTCAATACAGCTTTCAATCAAATCAGGG
>CAZBVF010000023.1:0-4329 GCA_964495335.1 uncultured Candidatus Saccharibacteria bacterium | reverse complement strand
GAAGAGGCTGATTTTTTTGCTAAGAATATAATTTCTGAAGAAAATAAAGTTTCTTTTAATGTTTTTTCTGACAAAGAAAAATTCGAGAAATTTGAAGTTCAAGTTCCGGGTCTTTTTAATGTTTCCAATATTTTAGCTTCCGTGGCTGTTGCAAAAGAATTGGGGATGAATTTAGAAGAAATTAATGAGGCTTCTAATAAGATAAACGCAAATCAAAGCGGAATGAAGCTTAAGAAAAACAAAGGAGGGATGAATATAATTGACGCTACTTATTCTTCAAATCCCAACGGTATTCTTTCCCATCTTTCTTACTTGGAAGGCTTGGAAGGCAAGAAAGCTATAATAATGCCTTGTTTAATTGAACTTGGCGAATCTTCAAAAGAAATACATAAAAAAATAGGAAGAAGAATAGGGAAGGTTTGTGATTTGGCTATTATTATAACGAAAGAAAATTTTGAAGAACTGAAAGAAGGTATAAACGATAATCTCGAGAAAAAAACGGAAGTTGTCTTTTTGGAAGATTATGACTCCATATTAAAAAAAGTAAAAGATTTTTCTTCTGATCAAAACAATTTACTTTTGGAAAACAGAATACCCAATAAAATTATAAAAGGAATTTTAGATTTATGATTTTTTCAAAACCAACATTTGTTTCCTTGTCTCCGAATACAGAAAGAGAAGATGTTTTACTTGCTCTTAAAATGCTTTTTAGCTTTGGGAAAGAAAGATCAAAAAAGACCGAAGAAGTGGAAAGAAAATTGGCCGAATATCTCGATGTTAAAAACTTAGTCACTTTCAATAGTGGGAGAAGTGCCTTTTTAGAAATATTAAAAGCTTTTGAAATTCAGAAAGGAGATGAAATTTTAATTCAATCTTTTACCTGTAACGCTGTTGCCAATCCCATTTTAAAAATGAAAGCAAAACCTGTTTTCGTTGAAATTGACAATACTCTCAATATTGACCCCTTTGATTTGGAAAAAAAGATTACCTCCAAATCAAAGGCAGTTGTCTTACAACACACTTTCGGCTGGCCCGCTAAAATTGATGAGGTTAAAAAAATTTGCAAAGAAAATAATCTATTTTTAATAGAAGATGTTGCCCATTCTTTGGGTTCAAAATACAAAGGAAAACTTTGCGGAACACTTGGAGATGCTTCTTTTTTCAGTTTTGGAAGAGACAAGATAATATCTTCTGTTTTTGGAGGAGCTGCTTTTGTAAAAGATGAAGAGAGATTTAAAAAAATAAAAGATTCCTGGCAAAACCTTCCTTTTCCTTCAAAAATTTGGACATTGCAACAATTACTCCACCCAACTTTAACAAATTATGTTATTATCCCCAGTTATGCTTTGGGCCAATATTTTGGAAAGATTGTGATGGGATTTTTTCATAAAACTCTTTTTCTTTCAAAGTCAGTTTACAAAAAAGAGAAAAAGGGAATAATGGTTAATTTTTTCCCGAAAAAAATGCCAAGCGCTCTTTCTTCTCTTCTTTTAAAACAAATTGAAAAATTAGAAAGATTTAATAATCACAGGAGAAAAATATCTAAAATATATTATGATAATTTATCAAGAGACTCCTTTGAGCCTGTTTTTCCCGAAAAAGATCATGAAAGAACTTCTACTTTTATGAAGTACCCTGTTTTGGCAAAATCCGAAACAAATGATATCTTGAAAAAGATGAGGAAAAAGGGAATTTATCTTAATGACGGGTGGAGGAAAAGTCCTGTTATGCCCCCGGACACTGTTTTAAAAAATGTATCTTATGTTCTGAAATCTTGCCCCAAAGCAGAAAGTGTTGCTGAGAGAATCATCAATTTGCCGACCCACATTAATATTTCAGAGTCAAAGGCAAAGAAAATTATAAAATTATTGAATTCATGTTAAAAATTAAAATAATTGAAGATAAAAAAATATGGAATGATTTCTTTTCTGGTTGTCGGGAAAAGACTTTTTTACAGAGTTGGAATTGGGGAGAGTTTCAGAAAAAAATGGGAAATAAAATATGGAGATTGGGAGTTTATGACAAAGAAAATCTTAAAAGTATTTCTCTTTTGCTGAAAGTGGAAGCGAAAAGAGGAAAATTCTTATTAATTCCTCACGGTCCGGTAATTAAGGAAAAAACCTCAAGAGAAGAAAAAAAAGAAATTTTAAATTCTATTCTATCGGAAGCCGAGAAATTAGCTAAAAAAGAAAAGATAAACTTTTTAAGAATTAGTCCTATATGGGAAAGAAACGAAGAGAATAACAGGATATTCAAAGAAGAAGGATTTAAAACCGCTCCCATTCATGCTCATCCCGAGGCAAGTTGGAAGCTTTCAATTGAAAAATCAGAAGAAGATCTCCTGTCGGAAATGAGAAAAACAACGCGTTATTTAATAAGAAAAGCAGAAAAAGAAGATATTAGGATTTTTCAAAGCGATAGCCTGGATGATTTAGATAAATTTGAAAAACTTTATGATCAAGTTGTCAAAACACAACACTTTGTTCCTTTCTCGGAAGATTATTTAAAAAAAGAACTTATTTCTTTTAAGGAAGACAATGAGATAAGTTTATTTTTTGGAGAATACAAAGGAAAAATAGTGGCTTCTTCTTTCGTTATTTTTAATTCAGGAATAGGTTTTTACCATCATGCCGCTCTTTCTCCGGAATACAGAAAAATACCCGTTTCTTATTTAATGCAATGGTCTGCCATTAAAGAAGCTAAAAGAAGGGGATGTTTTCTTTATGATTTTTGGGGATATGTTTCACCGAAAGAAAATCCCAATCATCCCTGGGCAGGCCCCACACTATTTAAAATGGGATTTGGAGGGCAGCCTTATTTATATGTGAAGACTCAAGATTTTCCTTTCTCTTTTAAATATTATTTCACCTCTCTTTTTGAAAAACTAAGAAAAATGAAAAGAGGCCTTTAAATGAGAAAAAGACGCAAAAAAAACAAACCCGCCTTCAAGAAGAAAAAGATATTCCTTCCTTTTTTAATTTTATTAATCTTGGGCGCTTTTTTTTATCTTTTATATATTTCTCCTTTTTTCCAAATTGAAGAGATCGAAGTCAGGGGAAATGAAAAAACCTCTTCTGAAAAAATAACAGAAATTGCAGAAAAGAAAGCTGAAAACAATTTTTTATCCTTGAAAACAAAAAGCATTTTTCTTTTCAATATAGATCAAACAGTTAAAGATATTTTATCTGAAAATATTCTTATTGATTCTGTTGGAATTAAAAAAAATCTTCCTCAAAAAATTGAAATTGAAATTAAAGAAAGAGAAGCAGTTTCTACTTTTGTTTGCAATGAGGATTTTTTTCTAATAGACAGAAAGGGAATAATTTTTGAAGAAACCGAAGAAAAGAACGAATCTTTTTTGATAAAGTATGACAATCTTGAACAAGACATTTTCTTGGGAGAAAAAGCCATAGAGGAAGAGCTTCTTTCTGAGATAATAACCATAAAAGAAACCGCAGAAAGACTAAACCTAGAGCCCAAGTCAGTTATTATTAAGAATGAAAGAAGGATAGACTTTAAAACAAAAGAAGGATGGGATATTTATTTTAGTTTAGACAAAGAAATAGAAAGACAATTAATTGAGTTGAGCGCTTTCATGGAAGAAGGCATTGAACCTGAGGAAAGAAAAGCTCTTGAATATATTGATTTGAGGTTTGAAAGGTTATTTTATAAGATAAGCAATTGAAATTAATCTTCTATATTGTAAATAAATATTGAACTTCCCGCTCTTCCGACCGGCTCGTAATTATTAAGCCATTCATAATATCTGGTATCTTGATCAAAACCTTTCGCAGGCTCTGCTCTTCCTCCTTGGAGAAGAGTAGCTGAAATAGCAAGCCATCCTTTTTGAGGTCCTGATTTAGGATCGAATTTTTCAAACTTGTCTCCGAGATAATACTCAATATCTGATCCTCCAAAATAATCAATTTTAATCTTTTCAATATTATTTTCTTCCACAAAATTACTTAATCTCTTTAAATCTTGTCCCCAGTCAAAACTAGAATCTACAACATATTTATATCCTTCCATGCATCCTCCCGACACTTCGTTGAAGTAAGAGATGTAATAAGGAAAACAATTTAAACTTGAAGCAGTATACCAGAAAAGAAGAAAAAAGATCAAAAAAGAGAAAACTTTCTTAAATGAAGGTTTTTTTATTTTTTCAGACAATCTTACGATTCCCAAAGAAACCAGAATATAAATAAAAGGGAAAGTTGGTATAACATGCCTCACTCCAATATTCAGGCTTCCAATCATGGAAGTTAACCAGTAAATTGCCAAAAATACAACCATTGAAAATTCAACAAAATGATCGCTTATCCATTCTTT
>CAZBVF010000022.1:0-11691 GCA_964495335.1 uncultured Candidatus Saccharibacteria bacterium | reverse complement strand
TTAAGAGAAGAAAAAGAAATCTCTTATTTTGAAATAGAACCTTTAAGAGAAAATCCTTTTTCGGCTCTCATTCCCATATCTTCCGGATGTAATAATTTTTGCAGTTATTGCGTAGTTCCTTTCGTGAGAGGAAAAGAGATAAGCAGAAACTCTGAAGATGTAATAAAAGAAGCAGAAAAAGCAGTCAGAAAAGGAACAAAAGAAATTTGGCTTCTGGGGCAAAACGTTAATAGTTATAACTTCAAAGGAATTAGATTCCCCGAAATCTTAAGAAGAGTGGATAAAATTAAAGGAAATTTTTGGATCAGGTTCACTTCTCCCCACCCTAAAGACTTTTCAGAAGAATTAATCCAAGCAATGAAAGAATGTAAAAAAGTTACCAGATATCTTAATCTGCCTGTTCAATCGGGAGACGATAAGATTTTGAAAAAAATGAACAGGCCCTACACGGTAAAAGATTATAAAAAATTAGTCAGGAAAATAAGAAAAGAAATTCCCGACATTTTTCTTTCAACAGACATTATTGTTGGCTTTCCCGGGGAAACAAAAAAGAATTTTCAAAACACCTTAAATCTTGTTCAAGAGATAGAGTTCGGGATGATATATATTTCCAAATTTTCCAAAAGAAAAGGAATTTCTTCAGAAAAAATGGGAAAAGATGTTTGTGAAAAAGAAAAAAAGAAGAGAGAAGAAATTTTAACCGATGAATTAAAAAAAATATCTCTTAAAAACAACAAAAAACTCATTGGCAAAAAGTTAGAAGTTTTAGTGGAAAGACATAAAAAACCTTTTTGTTCGGGGAAAACAGAAAGGTATAGAACAGTTAAATTTAAATCAAGTAAAAATTTAAAGGGAGATTTCTTGAAAGTAAAAATTATCAAAGCCCTTCCCTGGGGTCTTGAGGGAAAAATTGAAAATGAAAGGTAAAATAATTGCCATTTTAGGCCCAACAGCTTCAGGCAAGTCAGATTGGGCCGTTAAAATAGCCAAAAAAATAGAAAAAAACAATTGGGCAGGATTTAAAGGATCCGAAATAATTTCAGCCGATTCCAGGCAAGTT
Source organism: uncultured Candidatus Saccharibacteria bacterium (assembly GCA_964495335.1). Lineage (GTDB taxonomy): Bacteria > Patescibacteriota > Minisyncoccia > Minisyncoccales > CAZBVF01 > CAZBVF01. The sequence continues at coordinate 10,631 of CAZBVF010000022.1, read as the reverse complement.
TATAAAGGAATGGACATAGGTTCTGGCAAAATAACCAAGAAGGAAATGAAAGACATTCCCCATCACTTATTAAGCATTGCTTCTCCCAAAAGAAAATTTACTTTTGCCCAATACAAAAAAATTGCGATAGAGGAAATTGAAAAAATAATTAAAGAAAAGAAAGTACCGATAATTTGCGGAGGCACTCTTTTTTATGTTTATTCTCTTTTAAATAATCTAAGCTTTCCGGAGGTAAGGCCGGATTGGGACTTAAGAAAAAGGCTGGAAAAAGAAACAGCAGAAGACCTTTTTAAAAAATTAAAAAAACTGGACAAAAAGAGAGCTTTAAACATTGATAAAAAAAACAAGAGAAGATTAATAAGGGCAATAGAGGTTGTATCAAAAACGAAAAAACCTGTAAAACCAATTCGAAAAAACCCTCTCCCCTATCCCTTGCTCAAAGTGGCAATTAAAAAACAAAGAGAAGAAATCGAAAAATTAATTGAAAAAAGGCTTTCCAAAAGAATAAAGAAAGGCATGATAAAAGAAGTAAAGAAGCTTCACGATCAGGGAGTTTCCTTTAAAAGACTGGAAGAGTTTGGCCTTGAATATAAATGGATTTCAAAATTTTTGAAAAAAGAAATTTCAGAGAAAGAAATGAAAGAAAAAATTCAAAAATCAAGTCAGAAGCTTGCCAAAAACCAAATAAAAATCCTTGAGAAAGACAAGGATGTCAGATGGTTTAAAGAATATAAAAAAGCAGAAAAGGAAGTGAAAAAATTTTTACTCCATTAATTTTCTTAAAATATTATTTGCTGATTCAGGATTTATCTTTCCTCTCGTTTCAGCCATTAGCTGCCCTATCAAAAATTGAAGGGCATTTGTTTTCCCTGCTTTAAAATCTTCAACTGCTTTTCTATTGTTTAAAATAACTTTTTGAGCAGCTTTTTCAATTTGAGATTCATCTTTCATTTGAGACAATCCTTTCTCTTCAATAACATGAGAAGGATCGGCTCCGGTTTCAAACATTTCTTTTAAAACAATTTTTGCAATCTTGCTTGAGATTTCTCCTTTGAAAATAAGATTGATAAACTCCGCAAAATTTTCAGCAGTTATGGGAACCTCTCTTTTATTTTTTAAATTAAGCAACCCCTGAAGATCGCTGAGTATATAATTTGAAGCAGTTTTGTTAATCTTTTTTAAATCTTCTTTCCCGCCGGAAGAGTCAACCCATTCTTTAAGCTCTGAAACAGTTTTCTCAAAGAAAAATGAAAGCTCTTTGTCCTGGACAAAATTCTCAACTTCTTTCTCTCCCAATCCATACTGCCTCTTAAACCTTTCCCTCTTAATATTTGGAAGTTCCGGAGCTTTAGAACGGATTTTTTCAATCTCTTCTTCCTTTATCTCAAGAGGAGGAAGGTCTGGTTCAGAAAAATACCTATAATCATGAGCTTCTTCTTTTATTCTCTGGCTTACAGTTTTTCCTTCTTTTTCGTCCCAACCTCTAGTCTCTTGAACTATTTTCCCTCCCGACTCTAAAATTTCTTCCTGTCTTTGAATCTCAAATTCAATTGCTTTTCCAACAGATTTAAAAGAGTTTAAATTTTTAATCTCAACTTTATCTCCTAATTTTTCCTCTTTGGAAATAGAAATATTTGCTTCGACTCTCATCTGTCCTTTTTCCATATTGGCATCAGAAACATCTAAATATCTTAAAATTAACTGAAACTCTTCAGCAAATCTTCTCGCCTCTTGAGATGTTTCAATATCGGGCTCTGTCACAAGTTCCATTAAGGGAATTCCCGCTCTATTGAAGTCAATTAAAGAGTAATTTTCTTCATGAATAAGCTTTCCCACATCCTCCTCTAAATGGATTCTGTTTATTCTTATTTTTTTTCCTTCAATTTCAAGAAATCCATTTTTACACAAAGGAAAAGGGTATTGAGAAATCTGATACCCTTTTGGCAAATCGGGGTAAAAATAGCTTTTCCTGTCAAAGCTGGAATCTTTTGAAATCTCACAAGAAAGAGAAAGACCGGTTTCTATGACTTTTTCTACTGCTTTTTCATTAACAACAGGAAGCGTCCCAGGATGCCCTAAACATATCGGACAAACATTAATATTGGGAATTTTCTCTTCAGGATCGTTAAGACAAGAACAAAACATTTTTGAATTTGTCTTAAGCTCTGCGTGAATTTCCAGTCCAATTGTCGTTTTATAGGAAGGCATATCTCAATTCTTCTTCAAGTACTCTTTCATTATTTTAACTCCCGAAGAAGTACCTACAATATCAGCTCCTCCTTTTATCATCATCTTAAGATCATTTAATGTCTTTATATTTCCCGAAGCTTTTATCTCAAGTCCTGGAGCACTCTTTTTCATAATCTTTACATGTTTCAGTTTTTCCTTTAATTCGGAATATTCCAAAGGATCTTTAAAGGTTGCTGTTTTAACGCAGTGAGCTCCCGCTTTTTTGGTAATTTCTGAAGCCTTTTTTACCTCTTCATCGGTCAGGAAACCGGAACCAATAATAACTTTGGTTGGAAGAATTTTAGAAATTTCTTTTAAATCCTTTAAAACCTTATCAAATCTTTCATATTTAAAGTCCACTATGTTCATAACGATATCCAGCTCGTCTGCCCCGTCCCTTTTGGCTTTTTTGCACATACTCACTCTTTTTTTATGAGAACTGAGACCCATAGGAGGATCAATTAAAACAACAACTTTAATATCCGTTCCTTCTAATTCTTTTTTTGATAATTTTACCCATTCTGGATTAATACAGACGGATCTGAAATTATATTTTTTGGCCTCTTGGCAAGTTTTTTTAATGTCCTTTGCTTTAGCATCCGGACTTATATTAGTGTGATCAATAAATTGAGGTATTGTTTTTTTCATAAGTTTTTTTGATAATTTTTCTTTAATTTCTTCAAATACTTCATCAACAGAAACTTCTCCGTTAATAAGATGAATGTTTTCAAAGAATTTAAAAGATTTTTTATAACCTTTATAAGCTTTTTTTAATTCTTTTTCTTTTTCAAATAAAGTTTTTCCTTTGTTTCTTTTTTCTATTCTTTTAAGAGATGTTTCCGGAGAAACATCTAAGAAAAGGGTGCAATCGGGAAAAGGAAATCTCCCGTTCATTTTGATTAATTTGCCTATTGCAATCCCGCTTGCAAAGCCATAGGCAAAAGAGGAGAAAAAATAACGATCGGAAATAACAATCTTTCCTTTCTTCAAATTAGGCAAAATGATCTTTCTAAGGTGTTCCTCTCTGTCTTTTGTAAAAAGTCTTTGAAGTTCAAGTCCAGAAATTTTTTCTTTTTCCTCCAAAACTTTCTTGATTTTTCTCCCTGCTGAAGAATCAACGGTAGGCTCTTTTGTTTTTATAACAGAAAACCTTTTCTCCCTTAAAAAAGATTCTAACTTTTCAGCTTGAGTACTCTGGCCCGAACCATCCAATCCTTCAAAAACAATAAAAGTACCGTTATTGTTTTTCTTCATGTTCTTTAATTATATCATAAAAAATCGGTTGGGGTCTAACCTCAACCGAAAGAATAATCTTTTTCATTAATTTACTCGTTTGCTTCATAGTCCTTCCACATTTTAGGCAACATCATTTCAGGAGTCCATAATTCTTTAAGCTTTTCAACATCAGCCGTTTCTTGATATTTCCCTTTTTTACTGTAATCTTCTTCTAACTTTTCTATTTTTTCCACTTCAAAAAAAACAATCTGGGAGATTCTTCTTCCGACAATTAAGGGAATTCTATAAAATCTGGAGTTATTGGTAACCTCCAAGGTCCATCGGTTAATATATCCAACATCTCCCCAGCCCGCACATTTGCAAACTTCAAGAAAATTTCTTCCCAAAGAACTTCTTGCCTTCATCATGGTGGTAACTTTTCCCCCACATCCTCCAACAAATTCATTCGTATGACATAAAATAGTTTCACCGGGTTTTATCCAAATTACCAGATCATCCGGCTTAGTCTTTTCTAACGGATAAGAATTAGTTTCAGCCCAATTTCCAGCAGGTTCTGCCTCCTGATAACTACCCCAAACTTTTTTAATGTCTTTTTCCGAATAAAGATTATAAATTCTGGAACCGTTTTCCGGATCTTGTTCTCTATAATAATATTTACCTAAGGTTAGGTCATAAGAGCAAGTTCCCAGATTTCTTTCATCAAAAGGGTCTATAATAACATTACCCTCTTTAATATGTCTCCTTATGGCTGTATTTGAAAGCAAAGAAAAATTTTCTTTTTCCATCTCTAATTTTTATTAAGTTTAATAAAAGCAATTATTCAATCGTAATTCCCATATTTTTGGCCGTTCCCTCAACAATTTTCATTGCCGATTCTATGTCATCTGCGTTCAAGTCAGGCATTTTCTTTTCAGCCACTTCTTTCAGCTGACTTTTTGTCATCTTAGCAACTTTCTTTTTATTAGGCTCTCCCGATCCTTTCTCAATACCAATTACCTTCTTTATCAATTCAGAAGTAAGAGGTTGCTTGAGATCAAACTTATAACTGCTATCTTCGAATATAGTAATTTCAACGGGAATTTTAAAGCCCGACTGATCTTTAGTTTCGTCATTAAACTTTTGACAAAATTCTGAAATATTTACCCCGTGCTGAGCCAATGCAGGGCCAACTGGAGGAGCAGGATTAGCCTTACCTGCGGGAATTTGAAGTTTCGCTACAGTTTTTACTTTTTTTGCCATATTTTTATACTTTCTTAATTTGAAGAGAATCCAACTCAACGGCAGTATCTCTTCCAAACATATTTACTAAGACCTTAACTTTTCCTTTTTCTTGGTCAATTTCGGAAACCTTGCCGTCAAAATCCTTAAAGGGACCATCCGTAATTTTAACATGATCTCCCTTTTTAACATCAATTTTGTATTGAGGCTCTTCAGCACCTACTCTTTTCTTTAAGGTTTCAATTTCTTTCAAGGAAACAGGAACAGGAGTAGTCCCAGCACCGACAAATCCGGTAACATTCGGCGTATTTCTGACAATATACCAAGAATCGGTAGCTACAACCATTTCCACTAAAACATAACCAGGATATATCTTTTCTTCGACCACTTTTCTCTTCCCATTTTTAATTTTAATTTTCTTTTCCTTGGGAACTAAAATATTAAATATCTTATCTTCCATTCCTAAAGACTCCACTCTTTGTCTTAAAGCTTTTGCAACTGCATCTTCGTATCCAGAATAAGTATGGAGAACATACCAATTTCTATTTTGAGATTCTTCTTTTTCAAGCATATTTACAAAACAAATTTTTCTAAAAGAAATCTAAAGATAAAATCAAGCCCCCCCAAAAAAATAGCAACTGCAATAGAAATACCCACCACAATTAAGGTATATCTTATAGTTTCCTTTCTTGTGGGCCAATTAACTCTTTTCATTTCTGTCTTAACTTCCTTAAAAAAAGACAGAAATCTGCTTAGGATGTTTCCTTTCATAAATTTATTCTCTTTAAAAAGCCCTTTCCCGGGCCTTGTTTAAGACTATCAGGAATGAACGGTTATGTCAACCTTCTTCTTAAAAAACTTTAAATGTCTAAGTTCTCAACTTTCTTTGCGTAAGTTTGTATAAACTTTTTTCTGGGCATAACTTCCTCTCCCATTAAAGTATCAAAAACCTTGTCTGCTTCAACAGCGTTTTCAATAGAAACTTTAATCAAAACTCTGTTTTCCGGATTCATTGTAGTTTCCCACAATTGATCGGGATTCATTTCTCCCAAACCTTTATATCTCTGAACATTCAATCCCGGAATTTTATCTTCCTTTAGATCACTTTTCCCTTTCTTTAGATTCTTTCTAATGTCTTCGATTATTTCATTTTTGTCTTCTTCGTTATAGGCATATTCTTCTCTCTTCCCCAATTTAATCTGATACAAAGGAGGTTGGGCTATGTAAAGATATCCTGACTCTATTATCGGTTTGAAATATCTGTAGAAAAGTGTCAGAAGAAGTGTTCTTATGTGTGAACCGTCAACGTCCGCATCGGTCATAATTATTATTTTATGATACCTTAACTTTTCAAGATTAAAGTCTTCGGCAATGGCCGTTCCCATAGCAATAATCAAAGATTTTATTTCTTTGGAATCAAGAATTCTGTCTAGTCTTGCTCTTTCTACATTCAATATTTTTCCTCTCAAAGGAAGTATAGCTTGATTTCTCCTGTCTCTTGCCTGACGGCTGGAACCTCCCGCAGATTCACCCTCTACTATGTAAAGTTCTGACTCTTCGGGATTCCTACTGGTACAATCAGCCAGTTTTCCGGGCAGGGACAATCCGTCCATAACCCCCTTCCTTAAAACAGTTTGCTTTGCAGCCTTTGCAGCCTTTCTTGCTTTCTGGCTCAAGATACAATTTTCAATAATCATCTTAGCGTCTTGAGGATTTCTCTCTAAGAAATCAGCAAGGGCCGGTCCCACGACAGATTCCACGGCTGTTTTAGCTTCGGGATTTCCTAACTTTGCTTTAGTTTGCCCCTCAAATTGAGGATCCCTTATCTTCACAGAAACAGCTCCGTTGAATCCTTCTCTGACATCATCACCCGTAAGGTTATCATCTGATTCTTTCAATAAGTTATTTTTCTTAGCATAATCGTTAAAAGTTCTGGTTAAAACAGTTCTCAGTCCCGTGAGATGGGTTCCTCCTCCTTTTGTATAAATATTATTAGCAAAACTATCTTCCTGACATTCTCTTTCCTGGGAATACTTGAAAGCAGCTTCAACTAAAATTCCTCCGCTCTCAGAAGAAGCATAAAAAATATTTTCCTGCATTGAATTTATCCCGTGAGTCAAATATCTAACGTATGACTTTAATCCTCCTTCAAAATAAAAGCTGTAAAGAATAGGCTTCTCTCCCCTTCTGTCTTCAATGTTAATTTTAATTCCTTTTGTTAAGTAAGCTTGTTGCCTTAAATGATTTAAAATTCTCTTGAAGTCAAACTTAATATCTTTGAAAATTTCTCCATCCGGTTCAAAAGTAATAGAAGTCCCGCTTCCTTTACACTTTCCATCTTTTTTCAATTTTCCCAAAACCTTCCCTTTGGAATATTCTTGGGAATATCTTATTCCGTCCCGGCAAACTTCAGCTTTTAAATATTTAGACAAAGCACAAACAACAGAAACTCCGACACCATGCAAACCTCCTGCAACCTGATAAGCTTTACTTCCAAATTTTGCCCCAGCATGCAAGGTGGTTAAAACAGTCTCAAGAGCAGATTTTTTTGTCTGAGGGTGTTTCTCAACAGGAATCCCTCTACCATCATCAATAACTTTAACTACATTATTCGGGAAAAGGGTAACAGTCATTTCGCTTCCATGCCCCACCATAAACTCGTCTATGCTGTTATCACAGCATTCATATATTAAGTGATGAAGACCGTCAAAACCAGTATCTCCAATATACATAGCAGGCCTTTTTCTAACCGGGTCAAGCCCTTCTAAAACATAAATATCCTTAGCGCCGTATTCTTCTTTTTTATTTTTTATTTTTTCTTTTTTTGCCATAATTTAATTTTATTGCTTTCTAACCTCCCACTCGGGATTTTCTTCTAAAGCTTTAATTATTTTTTTCTGTAATTTCTCTATTTCTTCCGGAGATAAAGTTCTGTCCTCAGCTTGGAAAACAATATGAAAAGCAATATTTTTTTTGTTTTCGGGCAGACTCCCTCCCTCATAAATATCGAAAAGATCAACGTCTCTGACTAATTTTCCTCCTGCTAAATTTATAATATTTAAAATCTCTGCGATTTTAGTTTCCGAAGGAACTAAAATAGCAACATCTCTCACCGCAGAAGGATAAAAAGAAATTGGAGAATATTCGTTTTCTTCTGAAACCAGTTTTATTAATTCGTCAAAATTAAAATCAAAAGCAAAAATCTTTTCTTCCAAACCCAAAGATCCTGTAATTTCAGGATTTATCTGCCCCATAAATCCAATTTCCTTATTGCCGGACTTTACTTCGGCTGACTTTTCAAGATGCCATAAAGAAGAATTGGATTCTTCAGGGTTAGCTTGATAATCATCAAACCAAACATCGCTAATCCCTAAATTTTCAAAGAAAGTCTCCAGAAGGCCTTTTAATTCATAAAAGAGATCATTATTTGCTTTTTTATGTGATAAAATTCCCGCTATCATTTCTTTCTCTTCAATCCCCTTTTTGTTTTTTATAAAAACCTTGCCAACTTCAAAAATTTTAATTTTATTAAAATGTTTGAAATTCTTGTCCGTATTTTTGACTAAATTAGGGATCAGGCTCGGTCTTAAATATTTATTGAAAGTACTCATCGGATTTTCCAACTCAACAAGAATTTTTTCATCCCATCCAAAAAGATTTTCCTCTCCCATAAAAGAATAATTATAGCTTTCTGTAAATCCTTCTTCTTTAAAAATGTCTTTGCAAGCTCTTCTCCAAAAAACTTTTTCTTCCTTTTCTGGCGGAACTAATGATGAAACGGGGAAAGAAGAAGGAATATTTTGATACCCGAAAATTCTCCCAATCTCTTCTATCAAATCCTCCTCTATGGAAACGTCCATTCTCCTTGTGGGAACAATTACTGAAATTATCCCCTTTTTCCCCTTAGCTTCAAACCCTAATCTCTTTAAAATAGTTATAGATTTTTCCAAAGGTATTTCAATCCCCAAAAGTTTTTTAAGGTAATCAATGCTAAGACTTATATTCTTTGGTCTTGTTTTCTCGGGATAAAAATCAACCAAACCTTTCGGACTAACGCCTCCGGCAACTTCTTGAATAAGAGAGATAAGCCTTTCTTGAGCAAAGTCAGCAAGATTAGGATCTAATCCATTCTCAAATCGCCAAGAAGCATCAGTTTTCAATTTTAAATCTTTAGATCCTCCCCTAATCACCGCTTGGTCAAAGTTTGCAGACTCAATGAGTATATTCTTCGTATTATTGTCAATTCCCGTTCTCTCTCCTCCCTTTATTCCTGCAATAGCAACGGGTCCTTCCGTGTCAGCAATGACAAGAATTTTTTTATTCAGATTATATTCTTTGTCATCCAAAGCTTTAATCTTTTCTTTATCTTTGGCTTTTCTGACAATAATTTTTTTTCTTTTATTACTTTCCGAAGCAATTTTATCAAAATCAAAAGTATGAATGGGCTGACCGGTTTCAAGCATTACATAGTTTGCAGCATCAACAATATTGTTAATTGACTGCAATCCGCAAGATTCTAATCTCTCTTTCATCCATTTTGGAGAAGGACCAACTTTTATCCCAAAAACTGCACCAGCAAGATATCTCCGGCAATCTTTCTTGTTTTTAATGTCCAGATTTAAAATATCTTTTGTCTTCAAATTATTCTTTTCCTTAAAGCTTGCTTTTGGAAATTTTAATTTTTTCCCTGTAATAGCAGCAACCTCCCTGGCAATACCAATATGAGAAAAACAATCACAAGCTCTACTCGGAAGAACATCTATATTTAAAACCCAATCGTTTCCCGCTTTTTTAATCTCTTCAACTTCAAAGCTATGATTGGTTAAAATCTCTGAAATCTTTTCAGGCCCCGGAACAGTCCCCTCAATATATTCTTTTATCCAGTTATAAGAAGTTTTCATAAATTAAAATTGATTTAAAAATCTTAAGTCTCCCGAATTAAAGAGTCTTATATCATCAATCTTGTATTTTACCATTGCCAATCTGTCCAGACCCGCACCAAAAGCAAACCCTTGCCAACCACTTTCTGAAGGGCTTTGAGTATAACCTGCTGCCTTAAAAACATTAGGATGAACCATTCCCGCTCCCATCAATTCCATCCATTCCCCTTTTCCTCTCCGAACACTTACTTCAAAACTCGGTTCCGTAAAAGGAAAATAATCAGGCCTTAAACGAATCTCAATATCTTTTCTTTTAAAAAACCTTTTTAAGAATCCTTCTATCACGGCTCTAAAGTTAGCTGCAGAAATATTTTTATCAACCATCAATCCTTCAAGCTGATAAAACTGAATCTCATGAGAAGCATCTGTTGCTTCATGGCGGAAACATTTTCCGGGAACAATAATTTTAAAAGGAGGATTATGCTTTTCCATATAGCGAACCTGCATGGGAGAAGTATGAGTTCTTAATAGGAGGTCTTCTTTTGATTTACCGCTATTTTTAATCCAAAAAGTATCCCACAAATCCCTGGCCGGGTGATTTTTAGGGATATTCAAAGCATCAAAATTATACCATTCCTTTTCCATTTCGGGACCTTCAACAACAGAAAATCCCATAGATTGGAATATGTCCTCAGCTTCTCTCCGTACTAATGTTAAAGGAGATAAATGACCCTTCTCTATTTTCTGACCGGGCCTGGTAATATCAATTCTTTCCTCCTTTTTCTTTTTATTTTTTTCTTTGTTCTTTACCTCTTCAGATTTTTTTTCAATTATCTCAATAATACTTTTTTTCAAAAGATTAGCTTCTTTGCCAAGCTTTCTTTTTTCTTCCGGTTTCGCTTCTTTAATTAATTTAAAAACTTCAGCAATTGTTCCCTTTTTTCCTAAATATTTATTATAAAAAAACTTCAATTCCTTTGAATCGTTAATTTTTTCCAAGTCCAGCTTTATTTCTTTTTTAAGACTTTTAAAATCAAATTTCATGATTATTAATACATTTACAACTCC